>NZ_CAKJTM010000090.1:17647-19212 GCF_917627345.1 Protofrankia sp. CiP3
TGTGGAGCAACGTGCACGAGAAGAGGATTCCGCGCGGGCTCGAGACGCATAGACGGAGGTCGAGCCCGATCATGTTCCCGAGGAATGGCCCGGAACAGGGCGAGACGCCGACCCGCCTTGCCGGGCCGATCGCTGGATCTTGTTTGGTGATCGCTCGGCGTGGTGCCGATGCGGAGGCGCTTGCGCAGCGTTTCGGCGGAGATGGGTCGTTGGTGCTGCTGCCAGTGCAGCACGTCTTCGGCCCTGGCCCGGTGTAGCAGGTCCTGCTGGCGCGCACCCGGTGTGTTCCGGCGAGACGCGGCCCTGGCTGGCTCGCGAACCGCTACTGCCGTCGGCACGCCAGAGGTGATCGGCTCACGTAGATCTTCCGTGGCCGTCCCGGCGAGCGCGGACGTGGTGGCGGTGGCGGTCTGGATGGCTTGGAGGAGGCCGGGTCCGACCTCTGCCTACCCGATAAGGAGAAGGGGCCGACGGCGTCGAAGGCTGCTCTGCCGTAGTGGCCGGAGATGAGGGGTTCGGCGATGTTGAGGGCGAGGGTCACGGCACTGGCGAAGATGAGTAGGCATCGTGCGGCGCGGATGATGTCTGCGGGGCCGCCGTGAAGGGTGAGGTGGCGTGCGCCGAGGAGGAGCCCGACGACGGAGAGATCGACTGCGGGTGCCACGAGGATCGCGACGTAGGTCGGGACGCCCAGACGGATGCCGAGTGTGGCGACGTTGCCCAGTCCGAAGAGGAAGGTGAGCCCGACGACGGTTCCCACGATCACTGTCACCGTGCGGGCGGTGCCGTTCGGACCCACCAGGTCTACGGAACGTATGTTCGATTCAAGGTGTGAGGCTGCCGGCTGGGTGGTCACGGGGCATCGTCCCTGGCCAGGAGCCTCGTGGAGACCGGTCGGACCGTGATCTCGGGACCCTGAACCAAGATCAAATGGTTCTTATTGTGGTGCGTTAGGTCCACCAGGATCGCCTATGGTACAGGCGCTTCTTGTCACGCGGCCGGCTGTCCGAGGCGCTGAACCCCACGTTTACCCCACGGTTTCGATCCTTGTCGTCGTCGGTCGATGGTGCTCGATGGCGCGCGTCAGCAGGCCCGGACGGAGTCACCGACACCCGTTATGTGATCGTCGCCAGCTCCGCTGGAGGCCGGGGTTCCGCCTCCCGGCACGGGCCGGGGTGCGGAGAGCGGGTGGCGCTCTGCCGGCGCCCGGATTGTCCTGTCCCGGATGCGTGTGAGGGCTTGCGGGCCTAGGGTGGCGGTGACGGAGAGCCTCAACTCTGGACGGGACCGTGAGTCTGATCGCGTTGGTGCGCCCGGCCGCCTGTCCGCGTTCCATGGACCGGGACCGGTCCTGCGCGGGTCCTCTCGGTCGCCCCCTGTCGTCCCTTCTGCGCATGTCTCGCCTAGTAGGACGCCGTGGCCTGGAAGGAGTCTGACGCCCGCATGGCGGCGTTCGACGTTCTCGCGCGGCTCGGGGCCGAGACCCCACCGGATCTGGAGCTGCTCCGGTTCGGGGAGAACGCGCTTTACGCGTACCGGGACCGGGGCCTCGTGCTCCGGGTGGC
>NZ_CAKJTM010000091.1:0-18807 GCF_917627345.1 Protofrankia sp. CiP3
GGCGTGGCGGGCGCCGGGGCTGCGGGTGCGGGCGTGGCCGGCGCGGGTGCGGCCGGCGAGACAGCGGCTGCCGTAGCGGCCGGCTTGGCCGATGCCGCTTGCGCGAGCAGGCCGCTGCTCACGACATCCGATCGGGTGGTGGTGGATGCGGACGGCCTGGGAGCAACCGACGCCGCCTTGGGAGTCGACGTGGCCGGCGGTGACGCCCCGGGCTGTGCGGTGGCTGCCGGGCCTGCCGACGGGACCGCGGCGGCGGACGGCTGGGTCGGCGCGCCGGTCTGATTCGGTGTCGGGGCCGGGGCGGGGGTAGGGGCCGGCGCGGGAGCCGCGGACCCGGATGTGTAGACCTGCCGGAAACGCAGTTCCGCGGTCTGGCCCACCAGCGTGACGACATCGTTGCGGCCGCGGCCGGGGACCGAGATCTCGATCTGGGTGTTGTTCCGCTTGACCTCGGCCTCGGCGACGCCAAGACCGTTGACACGCTCGCGGATGATGTCGACGGCCTTGTCCACGGCCCCGCTGTCCACGCCCTTGCCCGGCTCAGTCGACCTGGGCGTGAGGATCACGCTCGTGCCGCCCTGCAGGTCGAGCCCGAGCTTGGGCGTCCAGGTACCCGTCAGGGCCATGACGCCGTACAGCAACGCCAGCAGGCCGGAAAGGAGGCCGATGCGGGACCAGGCGGGGCGTGTGGCCTTACGCCGTGGCCCTGACCCTTGTGCCAACGGATGTCCCTTCGTCACGCGCCGGTGCGCTCACTTCACTGCCTGTCTGGCTGCTTACCTCAGTACCTGCTAATACCTGCTGCCTCAGTACCTGGTGGACCCGTCAGCCGCCGCGAGCGGCGCTGGATCCATCGGTACCCCCGGCGATTGATGCCCCGGCGACAGGCAATGGACCATGCCGGCTCCGCCTTCAGCCGGCTGAGCCAACGACGCAAGCCGCGCCCAAGCTATCGGAACGACTGCCAAAGCGGATGCGTTCCTATACCACGTTCAGCTGAAGCATGCTTGAGATGCTCCGGCAAACAGGACTGTCCGGCTCGCGCCGCCCAAGCGGCGCCCCGCGTCATCGCTGCCCGTCCAGGGCCGCGCGACGCGCGGGTACCCCGGCCGTCGGTCGACGCCCAGCACAGAGCGTCTCCCGCCGCCTCGCGACCCAGCCACCCGGACGCCGCTCCCCGATCGGACGACGACTCCCGAAACACACCGTAGATCTTCATTCCGGCTCGCGGCGCCCGTCCGGTTTTCCCGGCCCTGGGGCGCTCTCGCTCCCCGGCGTGTCCCCGCCTGCGGGCAGATCTTTCTTGGTCATGTCGATGCTCGGCTCGGCCGGAGCGTGGTCGTCAGCCCCGTCGTCACCCGTCGCACGGTGGTGATCCGGCTGGCCGTCGGCTGCCTCGCCGTCGGGCTGCGAGTCGTCATCCGGGGCGGAGACGACCCGCGCGATCGCCGCGCGAGCGAACCGGCACACGACCTCCGGCGCGACCTCCAACAGCACGTCGCCCTCGTCGACCTCGACCACGGTCGCGTAGAGTCCGGCCGTGGTCACCACCAGGGTGCCCGGCAGGAGCGACGCCAGCGTCTGCTGGTGCGCCCGTTGGCGGCGGCGCTGAGTCGACATGAAGAAGAAGACAAGCGCCACGATGAGGATCAGCGGCAGAAAACCACCGATGCCGCTCCCGCCGCCATCTTTGGCCACGGTCTCGGCGACTACCATTGCTTGCACGTCCACGTCCTCCCATGTTGTGCGGCCGATGCTACGTACCGGCCGCGGGCACGTGACGCGCAGGCCCCGGTCAGGCCCTGCCCAGGTGATCTTCAATCACGTGGGCAGGGCCTGACCGGGGCCCCTGGGAGCGTCCCAGCGCGCCTTCCAGGGGATCAAGGCCGAGATGGGTGAACGCGGCCGGAGTGGCGATCCGTCCGCGGGGGGTCCGGGCCAGCAGCCCGGCACGCACCAGGAACGGCTCGGCGACCTCCTCGACCGTGTCCTGCTCCTCCCCCACCGCCACGGCCAGCGTAGCCAGGCCGACCGGACCCCCACCGAACCGGCGTACCAGAGCCTCCAGTACCGCCCGGTCAAGCCGGTCCAAGCCGAGCGCGTCCACGTCATAGACACGCAGTGCGGCCTGAGCGACCTCACGGGTGACGATCCCGTCCGCCCGCACCTCGGCGTAGTCACGGACCCGGCGTAGCAGCCGGTTGGCGATCCGCGGCGTCCCTCGCGACCGCCCGGCGACCTCGGTGGCGCCGTCGCCGGTCAGCCTCACCCCGAGCAGCCTGGCCGACCGGGTCAGCACGCTGGTCAGTTCATCGGGATCGTAGAAGTCCATATGGGCGGTGAAGCCGAACCGGTCGCGCAGCGGGCCGGTGAGAAGACCCGACCGCGTGGTCGCGCCGACCAGGGTGAACGGAGCGAGGTCCAGCGGAATCGCGGTCGCGCCGGGGCCCTTGCCAAGCACGACGTCGACCCGGAAATCCTCCATCGCGGCGTACAGCAGCTCCTCCGCCGGCCGCGCGATCCGATGGATCTCATCCAGGAACAACACGTCGCCCGGAGCGAGCGCGGTGAGGATCGCGACAAGATCTCCCGCGCGTTCGACCGCCGGGCCGCTGGTCATGCGCAACGGAACCGCCAGCTCCCGCGCAATGATCATCGCAAGGCTGGTCTTGCCCAGCCCGGGCGGCCCGGACAACAGGACATGATCGGGCGGACGCGCACGGGCGCGTGCCCCCTCCAGCATGATCGTAAGTTGTTCGCGCACCTTCTGCTGGCCGATGAACTCCGCCAGGCTGTCCGGCCGCAGACCAGCCTCGAAGGCTCGTTCCTCCGGCTCGGCCACCGGCGAGACCAGGCCATCGGCGTCCATCGGCTGCCTCATCGGGGCCGCAGCGCGGCCAGCGCCCGGCGCAACAGCACAGCCACGGTGTCCGGCGCCTGGTCGTCACCGGCAGCACCGCCTGGCTCACTACTGTCGGCACCGTCGGCGCGCACCACGGCCAGCGCGTCCTCGGCCTCCCGCGCGGTGTAACCGAGCCCGAGCAACGCGAGACGGACCTGTTCACCGACGGCGGCCCGGGATCGGCCAGCCGATGCCGGCGCGCCGCCGTGCGGGCCGGCATCGGTGTTCGTGCCGGCGTTACCAGCCTGGGCCGGCACCGCCGCCGGTGCGCCGAGGCGGTCCTTGAGATCGAGGACGATGCGCTGCGCGCCCTTGCGGCCGATGCCGGGCACCTTCGTCAGCGCGGCGAGGTCCTCGGCCGCGACCGCCCGGCGCACCCCGTCGGGGCTGTGAACGCCGAGCACGGCCTGAGCGAGCCTGGGACCGACCCCGGAAGCGCTCTGCAGGGTTTCGAAGACGTCACGTTCGTCCGCGTCGACGAAGCCGTAGAGGGTGAGTTCCGTCTCCCGGACAACAAGGGTGGTGACCAGATGCGCATCCTGCCCTACCCGAAGTCGCGACAGGGTCGCGGGGGTGCACTGTACCAACAGCCCGACCCCGCCGACCTCGACGACGGCCGCTTCGAGCGACAGGGCCGCCACCGTGCCCGAAACAGAGGCAATCATCGACCAGGCTCCTTCCCGACGGCCTGGCCGCCATGGGCCGCCGCTCGCATCCGGGCCAGCGCCGGGCCACGCCACAGATGGCACAGGGCAAGAGCCAGCGCGTCCGCCGCGTCCGCCGGACGCGGCGGGTCGGGCAGCTTCAACAAGCGACTCACCATAAACGTGACCTGGGCTTTGTCCGCCCGGCCGCTGCCGCTGACCGCCGCCTTCACCTCGCTGGGCGTGTACAGTGCCACCGGCAGGCCCCGTCTGGCGGCGGCGACGATGGCCACCGCCCCGGCCTGCGCGGTGCCCATGACCGTCCGCACATTGGCCTGGCTGAACACCCGTTCGACCGCGACCGCGTCGGGGTTGTGACGGCTGATCCATTCCTCCACGCCCCGCTCAAGTGCGCACAGCCGCGCGGCAACGTCGTCGGTGGCCGGTGTGCGCAGTACTCCGACCGCGACCAGCGAGGCGCTCCGGCCAGGGCCGCCGTCAACCACACCGAGACCACAGCGCGTGAGCCCCGGATCGACACCCAGCACCAGCACCAGCACCCTCCCGCTGGCCGGTCCGCGGACCAGCCGTCCTGAACGCAGCCACCGTCGGGCATTGTGGCCCCGGCAGCGCCCACCACGATCGCGACACGCCCGAACGCCCGTTCGAGCTGCCCCGATCGTACTTTCGCCCGGCGGGGTACGGCCGAGCGGGGTGCCGGCAACCGCCCCGGGCGTCGCGAAGCGTGCGGGCCGCTCGACAGGCGGCGAGGAGCACTCCCGTCAGGCCGATACCAGTTCCATGATCTCATCGGAGATGTCGGCGTTGAACCAGACGTTCTGGACATCGTCGAGGTCCTCCACGGCCTCGACGAGCTTGAGGACCTTGCGCGCGGATTCCTCGTCCAGGGACACGCTGACGCTCGGCAGCCACGACAGGTCCGCCGACGAGACCACGAGCGCCGCGCCCAGCGCGGCGACGCGTACCGCGTTGAGGTCCGTCGCCTCGGAAACGACCTCGAAGGCGTCACCCAGCTCGTTGACCTCCTCGGCGCCGGCATCGAGGACGGCGGTGAGGACGTCGTCCTCGCTCAGGCCGGGCGTCTTGGGGACCAGGACCACCCCCTTACGGTTGAACAGGTACGACACCGAACCGGGATCAGCGACGCTGCCACCGTTCCGTGTGATCGCGACCCGGACGTCGGAGGCCGCCCGGTTGCGGTTGTCGGTGAGGCACTCAACCAGGATGGCCACGCCACTCGGCCCGTACGCCTCGTAGATGATCTCTTCGTAACTGACGCCGCCGGCAAGCTCCCCCGAACCACGCTTGACGGCCCGGTCGATGTTGTCGTTCGGTACCGATTGCGACTTGGCCTTCGCGATGGCGTCCGCCAGCGTCGGGTTCCCCGCCGGGTCGCCGCCGCCGGTCTTCGCCGCCACCTCGACAGATTTGATCAACTTGGCGAACAGCTTGCCGCGGCGCGCATCGACGACCGCCTTCTTGTGCTTCGTGGTCGCCCACTTGGAGTGACCGCTCATGCTCTGCCCCTCACCTGTACTGGCCCCGCCTTCCACGATTGCGTACGACAATGTCGACAAACAGCTGGTGAATCCGGATATCACCGGTCAGTTCCGGGTGGAACGCGGTCGCCAACAGACTGCCCTGGCGGACCGCGACAATCCTGTCACCAACCTGGCCGAGAACCTCGACTTCATCCCCGACCTTCTCCACCCACGGTGCCCGGATGAAAACCGCCCGAACCGGGCCGCCAGCAACACCGATAAGATCGATATCTGCCTCGAACGAGTCCACCTGACGGCCGAAGGCATTGCGCCGCACAACGACGTCCAAGCCCGCGAGCAGCGGCTGGCCGGGAGCCGCGTCCAGGACCTCCCGAGCCAGCAGAATCATGCCCGCGCATGATCCAAAAACCGGCAGCCCAGCCGCGATCGCCAGGCGCAAGGGCTCCAGCAGATCGAACACACGCAGCAACCGACCGATCGTGGTGGACTCCCCGCCGGGCAGGACCAGCCCGTCCACAGCGCTCAGCTCAGCCGCGTGGCGGACCTCCAGCGGATGAGCGCCGGCCGCGGCGAGCGCCCGGACATGCTCACGGACATCACCTTGCAGGGCAAGCACACCCACCCGGACCGGCACCGCCGGGGTGACCATGCCGAAATCGCTCACCAGCCGCGATCGGCGAACCTGGCCGCGGGCTCCAGCTCGCCGGCGCTGATGCCGACCATCGCCTCCCCGAGCCCACGCGAGACCTTCACCAGGACATCCGCATGGTTGTACATAGTGGTAGCCTCGACGATCGCCCGCGCGCGCCGCGCCGGATCACCGGACTTGAAGATACCCGAGCCGACGAACACACCGTCGGCACCCAGCTGCATCATCAGCGCGGCATCCGCGGGAGTGGCGATACCGCCCGCGGTGAACAGCACGAGCGGGAGTTTTCCCAGCCGGGCGACCTCGGCCACAAGCTCGTAGGGAGCGCGTAGCTCCTTGGCCGCCGCAAACAGCTCGGCTGGGTCAAGAACGGACAGCCGGGCGATCTCCGCTCTGATCGTACGCATGTGCACGACCGCGTTGGACACCTCACCGGTGCCCGCCTCGCCCTTGGAGCGGATCATCGCCGCGCCCTCGCCGATACGGCGCAGCGCCTCCCCCAGGTTGGTGGCGCCGCAGACGAACGGAACGGTGAACCGCCATTTGTCGATGTGATGGTGTGGATCGGCGGGAGTGAGGACCTCGGACTCGTCGATGTAGTCGACTCCCAGCTCCTGGAGCACCTGAGCCTCGACGAAGTGGCCGATACGGGCCTTGGCCATGACCGGGATCGACACCGCCCCGATGATCTGCTCGATCATCTCCGGGTCGCTCATGCGAGCCACGCCGCCCTGCGCGCGAATGTCGGCCGGCACCCGCTCCAAGGCCATCACCGCGACCGCACCGGCGTCCTCGGCGATTCTCGCCTGGTCGGCGGTGACCACATCCATGATCACACCGCCTTTGAGCATCTCCGCCATGCCGCGCTTGACGCGGGCCGTTCCCACCTGGGTACCGGCGGGAGCGGGAGACTCGGCCGCTCGTGCGTGCCCGTCGTCCGGCTGCGCAGGCTCGGGTGCGGTCAGGCCATCGGACATGGCTCGCCTCTCTGTGTCTCTGGTGTCTCCGTACACGGATCCGCCTGGGATGAGTGCCCTCGCCCACGCGAAACTCCGGCAAACCCGGACGGCCGCTTACCAGGGACCGTGCGGGATACGCGAATTCGCACCGGACGGGGACCTCCTATGGTACGGCCGAAGTAGCGGCCGCATCCCACCCGGACCTCCCCCACACGGCAAACTTAGAGCGAGCGGCAATAGGGGACGCGGCGTCGCGGGGCTGGGGCACGCACCTCACCACGTTGTCGTCGGTCGCCACCCAACACCAGGGTGACTCCCTCCTCCGCCTCGCGATGCACGCACCCCAGCCCCGCTCCTTGATCCACGCCCCTATTGCCGGTCGCTCCTAATGATCACATATAGCTGACGGGATGCGGGCAGCCGAGACTCATACCATCTCATAGAAGCCCTAAGGGGCAAATCCAGTCATATCACCATTCAACGTACCGCCACCGGTATTTTTCTCGTCACCGTCGTTCTTCCCGTCTCCGCCGCCCCGCGGCGGGAGGGCGTCGTCGATCTCGAAGTAGGCGGGCAGCTGCCCGCGCCCGGCCAGTCGCAGCACCCGGACCAGCCGCCTGCCCCGCAAGGCCCGTACATCACGAACCGCGTCGTTGTACAGCTGGCGGGCGAGGGCCACCCGCGCCGCGGCGACGTCCACCGCGTGCAGGGCGTCGGGCGCGCGATCCGCTGTCGCGGCGACAGCGGGTGACCGCAGCGCCCGGCTGAGATTGTTCTCCACCGCTTCGGCGTCGTCCAGCGGGCTGTCAGCGGCGAGGACCGCATGGGCCGCCCGCGTCCGGGCGGCCGCCGCGCCCAGTTCCGTCAGCTCGCACTGCCGGGCGAGTTCCCCAGCCGCGGCCACCCGCAGCGCCAACTGGCTGGTCAGACCCGCACGGGCGTCGGTGACCCGGACAGCGAGACGGTCCAGACGGCTCGCAAGCCAGGTGAGGTAGGTGGCGATCAGAACAATGACCACGACCGTGAGGACGACTAGGGGCACCTCGCGCAGCGTAGTCAACGGCGAATGATGTCGCGCCGGGGGGCTTGACTCCGATCAAGCAGAATGGCGCATCGTTTCAGAATCAGGACTCACCGCCACCGACACGGGCACGTCACCGGCAACCATCTCATACACCCCGGCAATACGTTTCGCTATCGTCGGCCAGTCGTAGGCGGCCACCACCGCACGGCCCCGCTCGGCGAGGCGGTTGCGCTCAGCCTGATCGGCCAGCAGCTCGGCAAGTGTGTGGGCGAGCCCGGCCGCATCCCCAGCTGGGAACAGCCGGCCAGCCTGGCCGTCATCGAGAACGCGGCGGAAGGCGTCGATGTCGCTGGCCACCACCGGTGTGCCGGCGGCCATCGCCTCCAGCAGGACGATGCCGAAACTCTCCTGCCCGGTGTTCGGCGCGCAGTAGACCTCCCCGGAACGGAACACCCGGGGTTTGTCCGCGTCGGAGACCAGGCCGAGCAACCGCACCCGCTCCCGCAGGCCCAGGTCAACCCGATCGAGTACCGCCTCCCCGTCGCCCGGTCCAGCGACCAGCAGGCGCGCCTGCCCGCACCGCGCCACCAGGGCCGGCAACGCCGCCAGCAGCACGTCCAGGCCCTTGCGGGGCTCGTCGATACGCCCCAGGAAGACCACGGTCGCGTCACCCGGTGGACGGGCGGGCAGCGGCGTGGCGTCCCGGAAGGCGTCCACCGCCACACCGTTGGGAATGAGGAGCGCGTCCGCGCCGAGATGTTCGACGATCGTTCGCCTGGCCGCCTCGGACACCGCGATCCGCGCCCGGATCTTCTCCATCGAGGGCTGCAACGCACCGTGAGCGGCCGTAAGAATCTTCGAACGCGGGTTGGACGTGTGGAACGTGGCGACAATGGGACCATCGGCAAGCATGCACGTGAGCAGGCTGACGCTCGGTGCCGTGGGCTCGTGGACGTGCAGCACGTCGAAATCGTGCTCCCGCAGCCACCTGCGCACGCGGGCCGCTGACACAGGCCCCATCAGCAGCCGGGCGACCGAGCCGTTGTAGGGCACCGGCACCGCGTGGCCCGCGTCCACGGCGTACGGCGGCAGGGTGCTCTCGTTGTTCACCGGAGTGATTACCGAGACGTCGTGGCCCAGGCTGATAAGGGTCTCGGCAAGGTCCCGCACGTGCACCTGCACCCCCCCGGGCACATCCCAGGTGTAGGGACACGCGAGACCGATCTTCATGTTCCCGCTCCGGCCGCCGCCGGGCCGGCCGATCCCGGCTTTCCCCCAGGCTCAGCCGGCTCAGCCGGCTCGTCCCGCCAGATGCGCTGGAGCATGTGCCAGTCCTCAGGGTGGGCCGCGATGCCCTCGGCGAAGGCGTCCGCCAGCGCCTGTGTCATGCGCGGCACGTCGGTGTGCGGCACGGCCGGGTGGATGCGCACACCCCAGCCGGCCGGGTCGAACCAGAGAGTGGCCGGCAGCAGCGTCGCCCCGGTCCGCAGCGCGAGGGCGGCCGGCCCCGGCGGCATCGTGGCCGTCGCCCCGAAGAAGGTGACCGGAACGCCGTCCGCGGACAGATCACGATCGGCCAGCAGGCACACCGTGCCACCCGCGTGCAGACGGTCCGCCAGCAGATCAAAAGGTGGCTGCTCACCACCGGTGAGCGGGATGACCTCCATGCCGAGCGCGGAGCGGAACCGCACGAACCGATCGAACAGCGAGGCCGGTTCCACCCGTTCCGCGACCGTCGTGAACGGCTCCCCGTTCGCGGCCAGCCACGCGCCGGCATGTTCCCAGTTGCCCATGTGCGGCAGCGCGGCGATGGTGCCCCGGCCAGACGCCAGGGCCGCCCGCAGCCGAGGCTCCGCCAGCATGCGCATGCCGTTGATGATCCGGTCACGCGGCATGTCCTGCAGGCGGAAGACCTCCAGCCAGTAGCGGGCGTAGGAACGCATCGCGGCCCGGGTGAGCTGGTCAAGGTCGGCGCCGGGCGGGACGGTTCGCGCCAGGTTTGACCGCAGCCGGCGGGCTCCCCGGCCGTCGCGACGCACGGCGGCGTCGGCCGCCATGGCGAACGCCCGCGCGGCAGCGCGCTCGGGCAGAACCCGCACGACCCGCCAGCCGGTCGCGTAGGCAAGGTCCGTCATCCGGGCACGGGCGATCGTCAACGCAGGCCGTCCCGTCACGTCAGTGGGCGCGCATGGCCGCGGACGGCCCGACCGGCGGCTGGGCCGCCCCCACGCCAGCGCCAGCGCCAGCGCCAGCGCCAGCGCCGACGCCCTGATCGTGCCTCAGGTACTGCCGGCGGACGTAGATGATCCGCTGCACCACCGTCAGCACTGTGGCGGCAGCCAGAAACCACAGTGCGGCCGGCAGCAGATACGGCACGCCCAGGCCGTAGAGGCCAGCGGCGACCAGGACAACCAGGAGCCGCTCACCGCGTTCGGCGAAGCCGACGTCGCAGCGTAGTCCCAGCCCTTCCGCCCGAGCCTTGACGTATGAGATGACCGAACCGGCGATCAGGCAGATCAGCGAGGCGACGCACAACGGCATCGAATCACCGTCACCGGCGTACCAGATGATCAATGAACCGAAGATGGCACCATCGCCGATCCGGTCGGAGGTGGAATCCAGGAAGGCGCCCCAGCGCGAGGAGATCCCGCGGGCACGGGCGATGAGCCCGTCGATGAGATCGGAGAAGGCGAACAGCGCGATGACGACGGTGCCGGCGAAGAAGACCCCACGGGTGAAGAAACCCAGCGCCCCACCGACCACGCCGATGGTGCCCACGATCGTCACGGCGTCCGGTGACACCCGCGACCGGGCCAACCGCTCACCCAGAGGATCGAGCACGCGCTGGATCTGCGGTCGCGCCTTGCTAGCGAGCATGTCCGTCCCGTCCCATACGTCCGCCACTGCTGGTTCACAGTACCGCCGGCACGGTCGGCAGCCGTCACCTCATTCGGCCGACACGGGTTGTTCACACACCAGTCAAGGGGGAACCTGTTCCTGAAGGGCTTGGTAATCCGTTCAGCAGCCGTCCACTGGTTTCTCACCTTCCCACCCACCCAGTGGCCATGTCACACCGGGGAGGAGCGGGTGAAGCCAACAACGACACGCGAGGCCCGTCCCGATCATCGACACGACACCGGCGTACGCAACATCGTCCTTGTCGGTCACACCGGCGCGGGCAAGAGCGCACTCGCCGAGAACCTGCTGATTGCCGCGGACGGCGGCGGTACGGCACCCGGCCACGCCACCAGCACCCGACACGTCGATCATGATGACGCTGAAAGCCGGCAGCGCACGATCAGCCTGACCGTGCTGTCCACGATGCATCGGGGGCTACGGATCAACCTGCTTGACACGCCGGGGCTCGCCGATTTCATCGGGGACCTGCGCGCCGGCCTGCGCGGGGCTGACGCGGCACTGTTCGTGGTCAGCGCGCTCGACGGAGTCGACGGCTTCACGCGCCTGCTCTGGGACGAATGCGCCGCCGCCGCGATGCCCCGCGCAATCGCGATCACCAGGCTCGACCGCCCGCGGGCTGACTTCACCTCGGCCCTCGTCAACTGCCAGGAGATGTTCGGCGCGGGCGTGCTCCCGCTCTACCTGCCGGTGGTGAGCCGGTCGCGACCCGCCGGACCCACGCCGGACGGCCAGCGTCACCGGCTGGTGGACCTGCTGGCGCCGGCCGGCATCGACGACACCGACGGGGGCACGGACACGGACGGGCGCGGGGATGGCTGGCCCGGAAGGGCTGCCGCCGCCCGCAACGCTCTGATCGAGGGGATCATCGCCGAGAGCGAGGACGAGTCCCTGCTCGACCAGTACCTGGCCGGCACGGCGCTTCCGACGAAACTGCTGCTCGACGATTTGGAGACGGCGGTCGCTCGGGGGCGTTTCTATCCGGTCGTGGCGACTGTGGGGAACGGGCCCGGCGCACCTGGCGTCACAGAACTGCTGGACCTCTTCACGCGGGCGTTCCCGTCCCCGTTCGAGCATCCGGTACCGGCTGCCAGCCGGCCGGACGGATCGTCCTGCCCGGTCCCGTCGGGCGGCCCTGACGGCCCGCTGGCGGCCGAGGTCATCAGGACAACGACCGACCCGTATGTCGGGCGCGTCTGCCTGGTCCGGGTGTTCTCCGGCACGCTGCGCCCGGACACACCCGTGCATGTCTGCGGGCACGGCCGGGCCGAACGGGGCCATCCCGACCACGACGAGGATATGAAGATCGGCACGATCTCCCATCCCATGGGCCGATCCGCGCAGCAGTTCGTCGAGATGTGCCAGGCCGGCGATATCTGCGCCGTCTCCAAGCTCACAACCGCGGAAACCGGGGACACCCTGTCGAGCCCGGACGCTCCCATCCTGTTCGAGGCCTGGCGCATGCCCGAACCGCAGCTGCCCATGGCGATCCGCGCGCGGACGAAGAGCGCCGAGGACAAGCTGTCCACCGCGCTCGCCCAGGTCAGCGCCGAGGACCCGAGCGTGACCGTGGAACACAACGCGGAGACCGGGCAGCTCGTCCTGTGGTGCATGGGCGAGGCCCACGGCGATATGATCATCGATCGGCTCGAGAGCCGTTACGGCGTGGCGGTCGACCGGATGCCGATACGGGTGCCCATGCGGGAGACCCTGCGCGGACCAGCCCGAGGAACGGGCCGGCATGTCAAACAGTCCGGCGGCCATGGCCAGTATGCGATCTGTCATATCGAGGTGGAGCCGTTGGCGGCCGGTTCCGGGCGGGAGTTCTGTGACGAGGTGGTCGGTGGCGCTGTCCCGCGCCAGTTCGTCCCGTCCGTGGAGAAGGGCGTGTGGCGCCAGTTCGGCCTCGGGGTGGCCGCCGGCTTCCCGCTTGTCGACATTCGGGTTCGCCTGGTGGACGGCAAGGCGCACTCCGTGGACTCCTCCGACGTCGCCTTCCAGGCCGCGGGTGCGCTGGCGTTGAAGGACGCCGCTCGGGCCGCCGGGATTCTGCTGCTCGAACCTGTGCTCTCCGTCTGTGTGCTCACGCCCGATGAGCATGTCGGCCCGGTCACCAGCGACCTGGCGGCACGACGTGGCCGGGTTGTCGGGATCGCGCCGGCCAGCGGCACGGCGCAGGCCGGCGCCGGGGGCGGGAATCGTACGATGATCAGAGCCGAGGTGCCTGAGACGGAGATGCTCAGGTACGCCGTTGACATCCGTTCGCTGACCCAGGGCATCGGGACGTTCTCCCGAAGCCATCTGCGGTACGAACCGATGCCTGATCACCTCGCGGCCGAGTACCTCGCCGCCCGAGCGGCCGAGTGACCGCCCCCGGCTGCTGGCCCGTGCCGGGGCCTCCGAACCCTCGCTGATCGAATGCCCTGTCCTCGGTCGCTCTTAGTCCGTCTCCTTCCAGGCTGCGGCGATCAGGTCGCGGGTCTGGCTGAGGAGCGCGGGCAGCACCCTGGTGCCGCCGACCACCGGCATGAAGTTCGTATCCCCGCCCCAACGCGGCACGACGTGCTGATGAACGTGCTCGGCGATCCCGGCGCCCGCGACCACACCGAGGTTCATCCCGACGTTGAAACCGTGCGCGCCGCTGGCTCGCCGCAGAGCCCGCAGCGCGTGCTGCGTGAACAGGGCCATCTCCGTGGTCTCAGCGTCCAGGAGATCAGCGTAGTCAGCGATGTGGCGGTACGGAACGATCATGATGTGCCCGGAGTTGTACGGGTAGAGGTTGAGGACGGCATACACAACGCCGCCCCGCGCGACGACGAGTCCTTCCTCGTCCGGCATGGCCGGGATGACGCAGAACGGGCAGGATCCGCCGGTAGGCCTGCCCTCGCCTTTGATATAGGCCATCCGGTGCGGCGTGTACAGCCGGCGGAAGCCGTCCGGGCTACCGACCCCGGCCTGCGGCTCCAGCGGGACGCCATCCGGCGTGGTTGACGTCATACCCACAAACTGCCCGTTTCCCGCGCGCGGCCGAGCTGCGGGACCGGGGACGATCGACCTGGCTGGCACGTCACTGGCGCGGCCTCCCGACACGTCCGGAACCTGAGTTCGGGCTGGCTACGGCGGCCTGAGCCGATGCCGCCGCGACCCGCGCCCAGCGTACTGACGCCCATCTGTATATGCCCACCCGGATGCAACGTCAGAAGGCCCGGCAGCACTCACTGTGCGCCCGGACAAGCACGCCCGGACAAGTAGAAGAGAGGTTGACGGCGTGGGGGGGTCGCCGCCAACCTCTCCCAAGAGCATAAACGGTCTCCGGACACCGTGCCGACACTATGACCGGAATCATTCGGCGTGTCGCCAGCGGTGTGGACCCGTCACCGCGGGTTCCAGACAGTGTGGCGATCGGCATATTCGCAGGCCACAGCATATTTGCGGGCCTCAACGGATTCGGATTGTTGGCAGCCAGTCCCTCCGGAGTGGAGGTGGGGCGGATGTTATGTTCACAACCGCTTCGCACTTTCTCCACAAGGCACAACCACACCCCGGCGACGTTGGTGACAAGAACGCAGGCAGCGGACTGGGGATGGATGACGGCAGCGCCCGGCGCGCCGCCCTCGACGGTGCGCCGGGAAACGTGCCCACCGCCCCCCGGCAGGGAAAACAGCCTAGCTGTCGCCGTCCGCGACATCCCCGAGCCTGGACAGGTCGTGGACGACGATTCGCCGATAGCGAGTGCTGAGTATGCCGGCGCTCCGCAGCTCCGCGAGCGCCTTGTGCGCGCTGGGCTCGCCAGCGCCGATCAGCCCACCGATCTCGGGCTGGGTCAGCACACCGATCGAGGTACCGTCAGCGACCGGCGTGCCATGCAGGTAGGCGAGCTCGACCAGGACACGCGCCAGCCGGATCTTCACGTGGTCGCCGTAGTCGACCCTGCGCCGTGTCGACCAGCGCAGCTTCGCCGCCATCGCGCGGTTCATCTCCGCCGCCATCATCGGGTGGCTGACCAGGAACTGCTCCATGTCGGCCGGGCTGATCCGGCGTGCGGTCACCGCGCCGCCAGCGGTCACCGTGGCGGAACGGGGCTCACCGTCCATAGCCGCGATCTCACCAACGAGATCTCCACCGACACGGACGGCGAGCAGCGCCCGGACGCCGTGCGGGGTCACTCCGGTGACTTTGCATACGCCGTCAAGCAGGATGAACAGATCCCGACCAAGATCACCTTCAATAATCAGAGTTGTTCCACTGGCATACCGAACGAACTGCCCGAGCTCCAGCAGCGCACCCCGTAGCCGCTGGTCCAACCGCCCGAGGAAGGTGTGCGCGGGCCAGTCACGGCCGTACCGAGGCTCGTCCGGGCCCGCGCCGTCCCCGCCGTTCACCATCCCGATTTCCACTCCGCCGGTACCCACCCGAGCTCTTTCATGGAGCGGGGTGACCATCCCCGCCGTATCCATGGCAGGTATCGCCTCCCCGGGCACGAACATGGTTCGCCCCCCGCGCTCCGCGCTTCCGACGACCGGTTCTTCCGTGCTCCGCCCGACCTCGTGCCCTGTCTTCAACAGTCGCTCCCCGATTAGTCGATCCAGCGAAACACCACGTCGAACGCCATCTAACCCGGGCCGCCCACGAACATGTAGTCAGCGCCGTCCAGCACGTCCAGCACAAAACATGATATACACCGCATCGGACGTAAGAACCTCTCGCGTCATGGCTTTGGCTCACCGCGTCCAGGCAGCCCCTGGCCGCCTTCTCGGCCAAACCGATACAACTCATCTGGTATCGGTCTGGCCTGCGGCCTTACCAGGAACCACTTGGACGAGGAACCGCCTGGAGGTGGCTCCCTGATCGAACGACGGCTTCTAGCACACGCCGCAGTGCCACCGAGCGCGCGGAACAACCGCGATCACGCATATGGCGGACACCGGATGCCCACTGACCCACAATGATCGACAGGGGCCGACGAATGGCGAAAGTACCTGTGGGCGTACGTGGTTTCGAACCACGGACCTCTGCCGTGTGAAGGCAGCGCTCTACCACTGAGCTATACGCCCGGAAGACGTCTGAAGCTTACTACGCCGCCGCGGGGGTGCCGCGAGGGGGGCGGCCGGATCGAGGGCGATACCCCGGGTCCGGTTGTGGCGAGGCCGACGGTCCGCGTGGAAGCGTCCCACGATGTCGACGACGTTAGGTCTTGCGGAACGGGGCCTCGTCGGTCACGATCCGGACACAACTCACCTCGATTGGGACGAGGAGGAGAGGGGTAGACCTCCCCTGACGCACACTGCGACAGCAGCGATCAAACACGAAGGGTAATCGACCTACGGGGGGTGTGCCACATGGCGCGAACCGACGCACGTGGCCACGGACGCCGCACACCGTGGCCTCCATCAGCCAGTCTCGGCCTGCACACCCGCGCTATGTCGGGCAAGTCTCCCGAACCGGCGTAACGGATGTTCAAGTCGCATAACCTTGTTTCCAACGAGCCTCAAAGAGGGAACTATCTCGTTACACGGGTGCTCGCCCGCACCACCGCAGCACTGAGAGGCCGCCCGATGACAATTCGCCACGATTCCATCACAGCAGAGCTCGCACTTCGGCTCGTCGTTCCCGGTGGAGCGCCCGTCCCAGTCGCGGCGACGATGCGCTATGAACCGGCGGACCCGTACGCGGTCAGCATCGGGTTCCGTACGGGCGCGGACGAGGTTGTCGAGTGGACGTTCGCCCGGCAGCTGCTCAGCGACGGTGTCCGGCGCCCGGCCGGCGACGGAGATGTTCAGGTCTGGCCGGCGGCCCAGTCCGGCGGACGGATCGTCTGTCTCTCCCTGTCCAGCCCGTCGGGCCACGCATTGTTCGAGATGCCGCGCTCGGAGGTGTTGTCATTCCTGCGCCGCACCTACTCGGTGGTGCCACTCGGCGGGGAAAGCGACATCGTCGACCTGGACGCGGAGCTTGCGCTGCTCATCTGGGGCGGCTCTCAGACCTGACATCGCCAGGGCGGCTACCAAGAGCGACCGGCAGCACGACCAGCGCCATGTCCGCGCGGCCTTCAGCCTGTTGGATCCCTGACGTCGCCGGGGCGGGCAGCTGTCCCGGCGACGTCCCAGTCAGGACTCTCGTTTCCGCTGCGGGCGGCCAGTTCGAAGTCACACACCGTGAGAATTGCGTCGCAAAACATGACTTCGCCGCAGTGGGGCGGCCGATGTCGCCACGCCCGCGGATCGCACGCACCGCAGCCCTTTCGGCAGGCTGGAGACACCCCGCCGGCCCCGCTACCCGAGCCGGCCCCGACCCCGTGTCGCGCATCACCTACCAGCACCGCCGGGCTGGGCGGCCAGGCCACCTGCCACAAGCACAACCGGGCACGACCGGCAAGCGCGCGCTGGACTCTGACACAGAAACCGCACATCGCCGACACATCGCACGGCGGTTCATTCGACGCTTCGCTCATCGTCCGCTAGAGTGCTAGCTGCACCGCCGAACAGCGGGGCGCGCGGACGTGGCTCAGCTGGTAGAGCATCACCTTGCCAAGGTGAGGGTCGCGGGTTCGAATCCCGTCGTCCGCTCGAGACTGTGAGAGGTCAGAGGTCAAGCTGGTTCCGGCCTCCTCCCGGCGGAGTGGCCGAGTGGCTTAGGCAAGGGCCTGCAAAGCCCTGTACGCGGGTTCGATTCCCGCCTCCGCCTCCGCGACAACCTCGAACAAACTGGGGCGATTAGCTCAGTGGGAGAGCGCTACCTTGACACGGTAGAGGTCACTGGTTCAATCCCAGTATCGCCCACCCCCCGAAATGCGCTGCGGCGTAGCGGAAACGGCCACCCCAAGTGGGGTGGCCGTCCTCATTCACGCACCACGATGTCGAGTGGGGTGACGTCGAAGGTGGTCCGTCGCGGTGGCCAGCGCTCGCGCGGGCGAGCGCGTCGGCACGTCCGGGTAGGCGTCTGGAGCCGACGAACCGGTCCGCATATTGTCGGCCCGCGTGCCTGATGCGGCACGTCTGGAGCCGGCCGGCATCGAGCTCAGCGAGGAACGTTCCTTCCGCTTCGTCCTGGACAGCTGACTCTCAGCGAAGGGACGCGACTCCTACGGTCCTGACTGGACGGACGCCGGCCAGGTCGCGGCATGCTCTGGCCATGCCCTTCGGATGCGTCTCCCAGGCAAGCAATGATCGCAAGTCATTTGCACAACTTCGCGATCCCGTCAAACGACTCAACCTTGATCGACATCCAGAACCTCCGACACGCCGACAAAACGGGGAGGTTCTGGCAAAGATCGATAACCCTGCGACCTGCACAAACACAAACGATCATCCTTTTGGATCAGTTTATCCACAGCCCCCGCCGGGAGGTTCTGGAAGGATCTTGCAAACCCGCAGGTCAAACCCCCCAGGATCGGTGGTACTGTCGCAGGGCAGGAACTTTCCGAGTCGGATTGAAACTGTTAAACAATTTTACTGTCACGTCTGGCCAGGGTCGCAGGGCAGGAACTTTCCGAGTCGGATTGAAACTGCAGATCCTGCCGTCCTGCGATACCCGCGTTGAGGTCGCAGGGCAGGAACTTTCCGAGTCGGATTGAAACCAGGACGCCGCGCATGCCCGTGGGCAGATTTTGTGTCGCAGGGCAGGAACTTTCCGAGTCGGATTAGAAACCAAGGGCTTGCTCGGTCGGCCGCATCACCGGTAGCCACCCCCGCCTTCGGGAAACACCCATCCGTCAAAACCAGGCTCAGCGCTCGGCGTCAGCTCGTTTGCCGGTGTCTGGGAGATTCGCGCAAGCTTTGCGCTCGCAATGTAATCAAGCACGTTGACGCAGCGGATGCCACATCCCCGTACCAGAACTTGATCCGTAGGCCCTTGATTAGCCAAGAGATGTCCAAGTGCGGCAGGTGGCTCTTCTGCTGGACCAGAACGCGGTAGGTATACGCGACGACCACATCTCGGCCTTTGCTCCCAGGGCGATAGGGCGGTCCAGCATCTCCGGCGAGGCACTCTTGGAGAGGGTTTCAGGTGTGAAGGCAAAGCCCTGGATGGGCTGAGTCCCAGATGTCCAGCGCGGTCTCGGCGAGCGCCTTGCGCAGACGCTGGCTCACGCGCTCCTCCTCGTCGACCCGGCCACGTACTCGAAGAAGATCATGATGAGACTTGATCAGAGTATTGCCCGGTTAAGAGCGCCCGAGGATAGGGCGTTCGATC
>NZ_CAKJTM010000092.1:0-18720 GCF_917627345.1 Protofrankia sp. CiP3
GGCCACCGGCCGGCTCGCGGCTCCCGAGTACGCCACCGCGACGCTGATTGCCGCGGCCGGCGACCCGCCGCTGCTCGACGCCGCTGCTGACTGGCAGCCGCTGGCCCGCCCGTTCGCCGCGCCGGCCGGTGGCAGCGTCCGTGAGCTGGCCATGGGTGACCTGGTCGGGCGGCGCCGGGAGGTCCGCACCGCGCTCGCGGTGTTGCGGGGTGGCCCGGCCGCGGTGGAGCGCTGGGGCGCGGTTGCCGGCGTGGTGCTGACCGGGCCCGGCGGGATCGGCAAGACCGCGGTGGCCGGGCGGGTAATGGCCCGGCTGCGGGCTGACGGCTGGGCGGTGGCGGTGCACGTCGGCCGGTGGAACCCGCCGTCGCTGATCGCCGCGACCGCGCAGGCGCTCCGCGGCATCCCGGTCCCGGAGTTGGTCGAGGCACGGAGCGCCCTCACCGACTCCCGTCACGAGGAGACGGACAAGATCGCGCGGATTCGGGAATTACTGGGCGAGCACCGCCTGCTGCTGCTGTTCGACGACTTCGAGCAGAACCTGACCGAGGATGGTCGACGCTTCGCCGACCCGGGCTTCGCCGAGGTGTTCGCCGATCTGGCCCGTGCCGGTGGCCCTGGCAGTCCGAGTGGCGCCGGCCGTCTGCTCGTGACGTGCCGATACCCCCTGCCGTACCGTACCGTGCCGTTTCATCGAGTGGATGTCGGACCTCTCAGCGGCTCCGAGCTAGGTCGCCTGCTGCTCCGGCTGCCGAGCCTGCGGGCGCTGGGTGACGATGACCGGCGTACGTTGACCCGGACGATCGGCGGTCATCCACGGCTGCTGGAGTTCGTCGACACCCTGCTGCGCAACGGCGCGGCGAACCTGCTGGAGGTCACCGAGAAGATCGGCGATCTGGCCGACACGCTCGGCATCGACCTGCATGAGGATCGCACCTTCGACGAGGCGGTGGACGACGCCCTGTTGCTCGGTAGCCGGGACATCGTCCTGGAGCTGCTGCTCGCGACCGTGACGGCGGACGAGCGTGCACTTCTCCTGCAGGCGGCGGTGTCCAGCGCCCCGATGTCGGTCGACGATCTCGCGTTCGCTTGGAAGGGTGCCGAGCCCGACAGGGCACGACACCGGGCCGTCGCCGCGGCCGTCCGGCGGCTCGCGGACCGGACGCTGCTGCTGCGCCTCGACGGCGATGTGCTCGTCCACCCTTGGATCGCCCACTGGCTGGCCGACGTCGAACCCGAGACGCGGACGGAGCGACACGGCAGAGCCGAGCGGATGCGGCTGGCTCGGCTTGAGGCGGGGCGCGCCGACTTCGCGGATCTGGTCGAGGTGGCCCGCCACCTCGCCGCCCAGGAGCGCTTCGACGATGTCGTCGCCCAGACACTGACCTTCACCGGCATGCTCGCGGGGGAGTCGTCGGTCGCCGCGCTGCTGGGCGAGGTCGGGCCGATGGTGCCCGCCGACAGCCGGGGGTTCCTTGAGCTTGTCGAGCGGGAGCTCACCGCGCTGTTGAACACCGGCAGTACCGCGGCGGCCCGGGATCGCGGCAGCGCGATGGTTGCCTCCGCCCGGCGGTTGGCGGAGGCTGACCCCACCAACAGCCAGGCCCAACGCGACCTGTCGATCTCCTACGAACGGCTTGCGGATGTTGCGATCGCTGTTGGTGATACCGGTCGTGCTCAGCAGCTGTTCACCGACGGTCTCACCATCGCCCGGCGGTTGGCGGAGGCTGACCCCACCAACAGCCAGGCCCAACGCGACCTGTCGATCTCCTACAACAAGCTTGCGGATCTTGCCGTGAGATCGGGAGATGCTGATAAGGCTCGTGGGTATTACGAACAAGATCTGGCGATTGCCCTGCGCCTGGCCGAAGCCGATCCGGTGAACGCCGGTAAGCAACGGGACGTCATGATTTCACTTCGCCAGCTTGGTGGGCTTCTCTCTGGCATGGGCGAACACGAGCGTGGCCAGGTGATGCTGAGCGAGGCGGTGGAGATCGCACGGCGCATCGGTATCGATCTCGATGTCGACCCTTCGTGGAACGTGAACCATAACGATCGGTCGGGCCGCCGTCGACGGCGTTGGCCGTTCGGGCGACGTGGCGAACAATGATCAGCATGACGGCCGGGCGGATACGGACGCCCGGTGCGGCCACGCCTGAGAACGGCGGCGGCCCTCCGGCTCGGCCCTGTCGGGGGGCTGAGGCATCCATCGCATAATTCGAACATATGTTCATGATAGCCGCTTGGGGTGACATTTCCACCCCGTCCAGCGACCATAAAGTAGGGGCTCTTCCCGGAGGCGACCGGTTGACGCTGGAAGATCCAGAGTGCTTCTGTTGGCCCAGCGGGTCGATTCAGCGGGCATCAGATGACAGACGCCTCTTTGCAGGGAACACTCATTCGCGGTGGAAGTGCTGGTCAAGGCCTGTTTCGCCCCGGATATGAGGAGTCGTGGTGGATCCCGAGCTCGCCACCGTGGTGTCGTTGCCGCCGAAAGTGACATGTGAGGATTGGGCGGTCCCCGGCCCACTGGGGTCGCCTGATGTCACGGTCCACATCTACCGGCCGAACGAGTCCGGTGAGCCGTGGCCGGCCATGCTGTGGATCAACGGTGGTGGCATCGATGGCGACGGTTGCGCCGGGGGCGACGCGGGGACGACGCATCCAAGCGCGGCGTGGATCTGTGCCGAAGCCAAGGTCATAGTGGTGTCACCGGAGTATCGGCTGGCTCCGGAGAACCCGTTCCCGGCGGGGCTTGAGGACTGCTACGCCACCCTGCGGTGGCTGGTTGAGCACGCGGAGGTCCTCGGTGTCGACCGTGACAGGGTAGCCGTCGGCGGCGCGAGCGCCGGCGGAGGGCTCGCGGCAGGGCTCGCGTTGCTCGCCCGGGACCGCGGCGGCCCGTCCCTGTGCTACCAGCTCCTGGCAGCGCCCGAACTGGACGACCGGCTGGCCACTCCATCCATGATTGATTTTACTGACACGCCCTTGTGGAGCCGGCCGAACGCCGTGCGGAACTGGCGGCGTTACCTGGGCCGTTCCGGTGACGCCGCGTTCGGTGACGACGTGTCGCCGTACGCGGCGCCGGCCCGAGCCACCGACCTCGTCGGCCTGCCCCCCGCGTACGTCTCGGCCGCCGAGTTCGACCCGCTGCGCGACGAGGGGATCGACTACGCCCTGGCGCTGCTGCGGGCGGGCGTCTCGGTCGAGCTGCACCAGTTCCCGGGGACGTTCCACGGGGCGAGCCTGGAGCGTTCCGCGGCCGTCTTCAAGCGCCAGGCGCGGGAGATCCATGACGTCCTGCGCCGTGCGCTGTACCCCGCTCCGCAGCCCGCGCAAATTTGATCTTATTTTTTCAGGGCGTTACGGTGGGTGCCGCGTGCCGTCAGTCCGCCGGGATCTCCTCCCACCACTGACACCACCAGTCGCCGCCGACCAGGATGCGCAGCTTCGGGTGCCAGCAGTAGGTGATGTCCCTGTCGGTGTCGAGGTAGTACAGACAGTTGTCGCACCGTTCGCTGCCGTTGGGCTTGCCGCGCAGGATCGCGTCCTCGGCGAGATGGCCGAGCTGCACGCTCAGCTCCTCGTCGATGGGCTTCGGTTCCGGCGCGCCGACATCGTAGACGGGTGTGGTCTCGCTCACCTGGCTCCTCTCGGGCTGAGATCTCAGAACGCGCGGAAAGCCTATCCACGAGGTCCGTGACGTGCGCTGGGGCACATGTGACCGGAGGTTGCCTGTAACGTCAACGGGTGCGTATCGCCAGGTTCACCGACGGGACGGAACCGGCCTTCGGGGTGGTGGAGGGAGAGGTGGAGCGGGGCGAGGCCACGGTGGCCACGATCACCCCCCATCCCTTCGGCGCGTTCAGCTTCACCGGCGCGCGGCACCCGCTCGGCGGCGTGCGGTTACTCGCGCCGGTGCTTCCCAGCAAGGTGCTGTGTGTCGGCAAGAACTACGCCGATCATGTCCGGGAGATGGGCGATACCGCCCCGGCGAACCCGCTGCTTTTCCTGAAACCGTCGACGAGCGTGATCGGTCCGGGCGACCCGATCGTGCTTCCTCCTGACAGCGATCATGTCGACTACGAGGGTGAGCTCGCGATCGTCATCGGGCGGCTGTGCCGGGACGTCCCGGTGGCGCGGGCGCTGGAGGTCGTGCTCGGTTACACCTGTGCCAACGACGTCAGCGCACGCGACCAGCAGCGGGCCGACGGCCAGTGGACCCGGGCCAAGGGGCACGACACCTTCTGCCCGGTCGGGCCGTGGATCGAGACCGATCTCGACCCGTCCGACGTGGCTGTCCGCACGACTCTCGACGGCGAGCTCCGGCAGGACGCCCGGACGAAGTCGCTGCTGCACGATGTCGCGTCGCTCATCGCGTACATGTCCGCGGCGATGACCCTGCTGCCCGGTGACCTCCTGCTGACCGGAACGCCGGCCGGGGTGGGCCCGATGAGCCCCGGGCAGACCGTGGCCGTCACGCTGGAGGGGATCGGCACCCTCACCAACCCGGTCACCTCCCGCTGATCCAGATTTTTGATCATATCCGGGCCTGCCGGTGACCTGCCTGCGGGTGGCTCGCGGCAGGTCACCGGCAGGTCACCGGCAGGTCGCAGCCGGCCTCCCCAGCCGGATGCGGTACAGTAGGGCTCGCCCGCAAGGGCGACCTTGGGGTATGGGGTAATTGGCAGCCCAACGGATTCTGGTTCCGTTAGTCTAGGTTCGAGTCCTGGTACCCCAGCGTCAGGCTTTCTGCGCTGCGAAGTACAGTGTGTCTGAAGTAAGAACAGCTGGCCCCGTCGTCTAGTGGCCTAGGACGCCGCCCTCTCAAGGCGGTAGCGCCGGTTCGAATCCGGTCGGGGCTACAAGGCAAGACCACTGGTAAAGGGCTGGTGACCTGGGCAGACCAGGGCACCAGCCCTTCGTCGTCTGTCCGGTCATGCCCGGTTGGTACCGGCGGGCTCCGGCGGGTCCGCGCCGAAGTGGCGCCGCAGGCCCTGGATGAACGTCCAGCGCCGACCACTCTCAGCTACCGCCTCGCCGTTACGTGAGCTGAGCGCGCGGCCTGCGTCGCGCTAGGGCGCGTATCGAATTGTGATCAATTGGTGGTTCGCGTGAGTTTCTTGATCCAAATCATCGAGGCGCGAAGATGGAGACCAACGGGATAGCTGTGTGGGGTCTTGCCGTAGCGGGTGGCGATACCCGCCATGCCTTTATCTTGTTGATCAGACGCTCGACGGTGTTCCGTTCCTTGCACAGGCCGGCGTCGTGACGGACGGGCCGGCTGCCCCGCGGCAGGGCGCTTTCTGGGCATTGATCCGCGCGATCGAAGATCCGTCAGGCACGCCTAGTCGTCGGGGTCGTCGAAGGTATCCCAGTAATCCCGATCTTCCTCAAAGGCGGTAATCTCGATCACCGGACCGGTGCGCCTGCTGACCAAGGCGGCGTAGAAGACGATCGGCCCGAACGTCCAATGCGGCCCAAGAATTACCAGCCGGACGGCTCCGCCCATCTCTGACGGCAGCTTGTCCCAGTTTGTAGCGAAGGCGAACTTCGCTGACCGCACCGGTACCCGCATAAAGTCATGGAAGGTGGGACCCGAGTACCTCGTGTTCCGCTGGTCGGGGTACGCGGCCTGAGCAGCGGCCAAGAACTCGGGACCGTAGGTGACCTCGTACCTGGTCACTGAGCCAAGCGCCCTTGGCGGGCGTACTCCTCGCCAATCTGGCGCAACCGGGCCATCATCCGGGGGGACGGCTGCGGCTGATCGTGCGGCAGCAGAGCAGACACGTACGGGATGTCCTCGCCCTCGTTGACGAGCTGCCATCCGGGCTCGCGGTGGGACCGCTCACTAGCGTCCGTGTTGGTGTGACCGCGAAGAAGGTTGACGGCGTCTTGGACAGCCTTCAGCTCGGTCGCGCTGAACAGCTCGCGGCGGGCGGGCCGAGTTGGATGAAGGCGATGCTGTTCGTAGCCGAGGACCCGCTCTCTGACGAGCTGTGCATCACCGGCATCTATCAAGCGCTTGCGGATCGTCGTGAGGTGTCGCGGTGCCGGGCCTCGCTCCAGCTTGCGGTAGCGGACGCCCGTAATGGGACGACCGGTCTCACGGACGTGGGCGAACTCGGCGAAATACAAGACCTTGTTGGCCTTGGTCGCCCCGCCGTACGGGTCGTCAGCCAGCTCCTCCGCGACCAAGAGAAGCAGCTCGGCGAATTTGGCCTCATCTGGTTGGGCGTCAAGATCGGCGTGCTGGAGGCTGTCACTGATACTCCGCTCATGCTCATCCATGGCGTGGCCTCCCTCCCTGTTGGCTCGCAACCGTACCGGCCCGATATCCGAGCATTGCACCGGGATGTGACCGCCGGAAGCATCCGCGTGCGTGTCGATTCTAGTCGAACCACTGTTCGGAGTTGAGCCGCTGGCCTGGAACACAGCGTGGCCTCCTGAATCCCGCACCTGTCGCACCAAGGGGGCACCTAACAGCCAACTATCGCATTGGGTGACCGACCGTGTGGAAAACTCAGGTTAGTGTGACCCCGATCACGGCAAGTGTCTCGAAGTGGCCCCGAAGTCCCGAGGCGGCGTGTGCCCGGTCAGCGCAAAGGGTCCCAGGATCAACAGCCCCTGGGACCCTTTGCGCTGTTCGTGGCGCGACTGGCGGTACTGCCGGTTGCTCCTATCGGCCCGCGGTCATTAAGAGCGCCCGGCAATAGGAGAGTGGATCAAGGAGCGGGGCTGGGGCGCGTGCATCGCGAGGCGGCGGAGAGAGTCACCCTGGTGGTGGGCGCCGACTGACGACAACGCGGCCGGGTGGGATGCGGGGAGCCGTGAGCCGGACAGTCCTGTTCTCGGGCGCTCTAAACGACCGTCAGCCGAGGCATCGACGCGGGGTGACGCGCCATGGCGCACTCCCGGCACCCGCAGGAGCTCGGGTCGTGTCCGTGCACGATTCCGGCTGGCTGGTCATTGGTGGTGACAAGCCGCAGCCGCGGGCCGTTGGTCGCGGCCGCTTCGTCCGCGCGGACGCCTGGCTCGACGACAGGCGCGAAGGCGGCGGCTGCACCGGCACAGGCTGTGCTGGCACAGGCCGGGCCGGCGGGGGAGGCGGCGACGGCGGTCAAGGGGGTCGCGGTCAGGGTCACGGGGGGCACGGTGTCCTCCTCCTGGGTGGCCGTCCGAAGGCCACCATGCGGACCATACGGTGCCGAAGCGGCCGCCTGTGGCGCCATGCCTCGTTGAGCCTGTTACCGGCTGGTAAAGATGGTCTAGTCATGGGTGGGCCTGCTTGCCATGTCACACCATCCTTGCCGGCCATGGTGCGCCTGGCGTCGATCGGTAGAGGATGACCCGGATGTCCTCCGTGGCCCCTGTTCCCGACCGGGCGCGGCGTCGCCATGGCAGTGCGCGCGCCGGCCGGCTCCGTCGTGCCGAGCGGACGTCACCCGGCCATCGACCCGTCGCTGACCTCATCCTTCCCGCCGAGAAGCTCAGCGGGCGGACCTGGGGCTGGATGCCGCATGGGCGCGGCCTGCCCACCGAGGACTGGGTCGCCCGCCACCGGCTGCTGGTCTGGCTCCTCGCCGTCCATCTGCCGATCATCGTCGGCTGCGCCGCGTACGGGGAGTTCGGCGTCTGGCAGGGGCTGCTGTCGGCCTGCCCGGCGGCGCTGCTGCTCGGCGCGGCCGTCCTGCCGGGTGTGCGCCGCCTGCGCGCACTCGCTACCAGCCTCGGCCTGCTGTGCAGCTCCGTGGTGCTGGTCCACATCCTGCGGGGACAGCCCGAACTGCACTTCCACTTCTTCGTGGTCGTGGCGCTGATAGCCCTCTATGAGGATTGGGCGGTCTACCTGCTGGCAATCGCGTTCGTCTTCCTCGCCAACGGCGCCGTTGGCGACCAGGTCATCTCCTACCGCCACGCGGGCTCCCCATGGACCTTCGCCGCGATCAGTGCCGCGTTCATCTGTGCGCTGGCGGGCGCCCAGGTGATCTTCTGGTACTTCAGCGAGCAGTCCCGCCGTCGGGTCGAGCACTATCGGGCGCAGCTCTACGAGGGCCAGCAGAGCCTGATGGCCCGCCTCGAAGAGACCGACCGTATCCGCAGCGATCTTGTCGCTACGGTCTCGCACGAGTTCCGGACGCCGCTGACCGGCATCCGCGGCACTCTGCTCACGATCAAAAGGCGGCGCGACCGGATGTCCGCGGCACAGCTCGACGACATGCTTGACTCGGCCGTCACCTACTCCGACCGGCTGTCCCGGTTGCTGGAGAACATGCTCACCGCGGCAACCGCCACCGGTAACGGTACCGAGGAGAACACGGTCGCGGATCTTCCCGAGGTCGTGAACGAGGTGCTCGCGACACTGGCCTATTCGCCGGCCACCGCGGCGAACGTCAGCGTCGACCTACCGCCCCGGCTGCCCGTGCGAATGGCCCGCCAGGCATTGCACCAGGTGGTCGCCAACCTCGTCGACAACGCCCTGGTGCACTCGTGGCCCGGAGCGCCCGTCCGGCTCATCGCCGGCCGGGTCGGCGACGAGGTGGTGCTGCGGGTCCGCAATCCTGGCCCCGATCTTGACCCGGCCACGATCCGGCAGCTTTTCGAGCCGTTCACACAGCGGGACGGGACAGCGACCCGGGAGACCGACGGCGCCGGTATGGGCTTGTACGTGGTCCGGCGGCTGGTCGAGGTCCACGGCGGACGACTGCGCATGACCTCCGAGGACGGGGAGATCATCGTTGAGGTCGACATGGTGGCCGCGGCGCCCCGGCCGTCCGCTGCCGTGTCCCAGCCCGCACCGAGCGATCAGGCGGGTTTCAACGGTCGGGCGGCGGCACTCGGTGGTGCTGGCGGCGGCCGGACGATGCTGGACAGCCCGCCCCCGCCGTTGCCCGTGCCGCGCGCCCTGGACGGGGACGCACGACAGGGACTTCGGACCGCGCGGGTCTGGCCGAGCCGGTCACTACCGATCGATCGTTCCATTTGATCAACAGCTGGTTTTTTGTAGTCTGAGAGTCACAAATTGTTTCATGCTGTAGCTGGTGTCCTCGGGCGGCGACTGGATGACCACGGTGGCGGCATTGATCGATTGCAGGCACTCGTAGGAGTACGAGATGTTGGTGAATCCGGTCTGCCGCAGCGTGTTGGTGGCGTCACGTAACATCATTCCCACGACCATGGGCACGGTCGCGCAATCGGCGGCCTGCAGCTTGAGGCTCACCGGAGAGGTCATGGTGATCCGGCTGCCTGGGGACGGCTCCTGGCTCACCACGTTGTCGATGTTGGGTGACCGGTAGCAGTCATACCGGTATGGGATGTTGGTGAAGCCGGCCTTGCGCAGTGCTGTGGAGGCGTCGGCCAGCAGCATGTTGCGCACGTCCGGCAGTGGCATCGTCGGCGGGTCCGCTGGGGAAGGGGGCTCGGCCACAGCGATGGAACCGGCTGCTGCCGTCACCGAGGCGGCCACCGAAACCGTCACCGCGGCGCTCGGCGCAGATCGCTGCCCGACGGGCCGCTGCCCGGCGGGGGCACGGCCATCCTGGCTGAGGCCGGTGGCGAGCAGCCATGAGCCGAGGCCCATGAGCATCATCGCCGCGACACCCGCCGCCAGCAGTCCGCCGCCGCGTCTTGTCCGTGTGCCGCGCCCGAGCGGTTCGCGCAGGACATACCGGGAACCCAGCCTCCGCAATTCGGCCTCCGTGTCGCCCGTATTTCCCCTTATCGGGCGTATATCCGCTGATTAAGCGGACTTTATGTCGTGCCCGCGGCCGCACGGCTGGGCAGGGCCGGTTTCCGGCACTATAGGTGAACGGAACGTGATGACGGATACCCGCCGCATCCTTGTAGCGCAGCAAACGAGGTACTCTGCGTCACCCGTCACGTGATGGAGAGGAACACGTGTCCTTAGGTGACAGTGATCACAACGCTGACGGCCAGTTGAGTCCCGGGGGCCGCTTGGCGTCCGGCTGGCCCGCCACCTGCTGGAACTCGCGCACCGGCACCGGCACGGGCAGGCCCAGCCCGGCGGTGGTGCCGCCATCACGCTGCGGCTGACCCGCCATGATCTTGCGGCGGCGATCGGTGTGTCCGGGAGCCGGTCGGCCGCGATCTGAAAGATCCCCGCTCCTGTGGAGTGATCAAAAAAGGGGCAGGATGATCGTCTTTGTGGAGGCTGACGTGTTGCGTGCGTTCTCCTATGGAGACACAATGTCTCGCCAAATGTGACGGATGACGTCGAACGGGCACCAGCGGACCACTACGACGGTCAGGGACGACGGCTACGGCAGGCGACAGGCGGCGAAGCCGCTCGCACCATCGTGGCCTGCGCCCACTGCCGATCAGATACCGATCTGATGGCGCGAGCTTCACATCGAGAATCCGCCATTGATGAGGGCCGTGTCCACCGATACGGCCCTGAAGGAGGGCCGTCCCACATGCCGGACGCACCTGTATCGCGCCGCATCATGGTGGCTGACATCGAAAGCTGGAGTTCCCGCGACAGCCACACGCAGAAGAACCTGCGGCAACGGTTGCGTGAGGTGCTCAACCTGGCGTTCGCCGAGTCGGGACTGCCGTGGCGGGAATGGGCTGACGCCGTGGTCAGCGTGGCTGACCGCGGCGACGGGCTGCTGATTGTGATCCCGCCCAACGTGCCCATCGTCCGGCTGCTCGATCCATTCGTCGACCGGCTCGAGGTGGCGCTGCGGCATGATCGAAGGCTGCACAGCGAACCAGCGCGGATGCGGTTGCGGCTGGCGATCCACGACGGCGAGGTGCTGGCCGAGAGTTCCGGTTGGGCTGGCCATGACGTGATCGAGGCATGCCGCTTGGTCGAGGCCGAGCCCCTGCGGCAGGCGCTGCGCGACGAACCCGAGGCCAATGTGGCCGTCATCGTCTCCGAACGGGTGCACCGCGGGGCCGTCCGCGACGGCTACGGGAGCATCCGGCCCGAGACGTTCACCGAGGTCGACGTCGTGGTCAAGACGTTCCGGTCCCGTGCCTGGATCCATCTTCCCGGAATCACAGCCTCCCGGCCGGCGACCGCCGCCCGGGAGAAGCCACCGACAAATGAAGTATGGCGGTTCTACGCCTTCGTGGCCACCGGTGTGATCGCCATCGTATCCATTGTCGCGGCGGTAATTCTTGTCCCTGCCCAAGGCGAGAGCTCGGCGGCAACGGTCCCCAACGCAGCTGGGAACAGGGCCACCGCCCCGGTCGCAGGCCCTGCTACGCAGGCTGCCTTCCACCGTCCTGCGCCACCCTCCCTGCCGGCCAGTAGCAGGACTGACACGCTGCCCCCGGAGCCAGGCCCCGTGGCCACCATGACGAGTCCCGGTCCTCCACGCCGGCCCACCGCCTCGCCGCCAGCGCCTGTAACCACACCGCAGTTGTTCGGCCCCTCCCAAGCAAATGTTGGGCAGTCCTTCCATCTCAGCGGCACCGGCTGGCTGCCATGCCAGGAGAACACCCAGATCAGTTTGGTCTTCGATCACGCGGTCATCTCCCAGCGGGCCACGCTCGACGCCAGCGGCGCCTTCGACCAGCTCATCACGGTCCGAGCCGATGGCGGAATCGGCAGAGACAACTCACCGCGTTACATCTATTTGACTCCGGGGCAGCACAAGATCCAGGCGAAGGCGATCGACGGACAGAACTGTACCCGGGAAAGACCCATCATCACCCTCACGATCACCTGATCGCGGTAGAGACCGTACTTTCGGGCAGCTCCCCGGATGTCGGAGACGGGATGTTTCACGCGGGCGGGTGGTAGCTCTCGGTTCGAGAGGCAGTTCATCTGCCTTTCCGCCCTGGGCCACGCCGCGCGCAGACCTGGCGACAGCCGTGATCTTTCCGCTCCGCGCGAAGGTACGGCTCATGATGACGGCTGGGCGGATTTCTGCTGTAGGCGCGCGGTCAACAGCTCGGCGGCGGTAACGATGGCGGTGCCGTGGCGGCGGCCGGGGGAGCGGGTCAGGCGCTCGACCGGGCCGGACAACGACAGCGCCGCGACCACCTTGCCGCCGTCACGGACCGGCGCTGACACCGACGCGAGTCCTGGTTCGCGCTCGCCGACACTCTCGGCCCAGCCATGCCGTCGCACCCGTTCCAGCACGGACGCGTCAAATGCCGCCGCGCCGGGAAGGAGCGCACCAACGGGAAGGGCGCTCGCGTCGGCGCCGGTGCCATCGGTGAAGGCAAGCAGCACCTGTGCTCCCGATCCGGCGGTCATCGGCAGCGTGGACCCCACGGGGACGGTGTCACGCAGGCCGCTGGCGCGTTCGGCCGCGGCCACGCACACCCGTACGTCTCGGCGCCGCACGTAGAGCTGGCTGCTCTCGCCGGTGGCGTCGCGCAGCTCCGCCAGGACCGGGGTGGCCGCGTCCACCAGCGCCCAGGGCAGCGGCAGCGCGCCACCAGCGGCCAGCCGCGGGCCGGGAACGAAGCGGCCGTGCGGGTCCCGCCCGACCAGCCTGTGCACCTCGAGCGCGGCGGCGAGCCGGTGCGCGGTCGCCCGGCTGAGCCCGGTCCGGGTGACCAGTTCCCCGAGGGACACCGGGCCCGCCTCCACCGCGCTCAGCACGGCGGCAGCCTTGTCAAGAACACCGACTCCGCTAAGCTGTTCCACAGGCTGATATTGCCATCTCAGATAGTGGGAAGCACGGTATTCGGGATGGTCGCAATCAGTGATCTACATCGCAGTGTTCACCATCGCAACGTTCACCGCCCGGCTGCCACTGCCGGGCGGATCCGAGGAAGCCACCTGAAGGAGTGGGCCATGGGGCGCACACTCGCGGAGAAGGTCTGGGACACCCACGTCGTCCGGCGTGCCGACAACGAGCCCGACCTGCTCTACATCGACCTGCACCTCGTGCACGAGGTGACCAGCCCACAGGCCTTCGAGGCGCTCCGGCTCGCCGGCCGGAGCATCCGCCGGCCGGAGCTGACTCTCGCGACCGAGGACCACAACGTCCCGACCACCGACACGCTGCGCCCGATCGCGGACCCGGTGTCGGCGGCCCAGGTCGAGGCCCTGCGCAAGAACTGCGCCGACTTCGGTGTCCGGCTGTACCCGATGAACGACCCGGGCCAGGGAATCGTCCACGTGGTCGGTCCGCAGCTGGGGCTCACCCAGCCGGGTATGACGATCGTCTGTGGAGACAGCCACACAGCTACCCACGGCGCGTTCGGTGCGCTCGCCTTCGGTATCGGCACGAGCCAGGTCGAGCACGTGCTGGCCACCCAGACGCTGCCGCAGCATCCGCCGAAGACCATGGCGGTCACGGTGGACGGGCCGCTGCCCGCCGGGGTCACCGCCAAGGACCTGATTCTCGCGATCATCGCTCGGATCGGCACCGGCGGCGGCCAGGGGCATGTGATCGAATACCGTGGTGAGGCCGTCCGCGGGCTGTCCATGGAAGGCCGTATGACGGTCTGCAACATGTCCATCGAGGCGGGCGCGCGTGCTGGCATGATCGCTCCCGACGAGGTGACCTTCGCCCATCTTCGGGGCCGCCCGCACGCCCCGGTGGGAGCGGCCTGGGACGCCGCGCTCGCCTACTGGCGGACCCTGGCCACCGATGATGATGCGCTGTTCGACCGCGAGGTGGTGCTCGACGCGACCGGGCTGAGCCCGTTCGTCACCTGGGGCACCAACCCCGGGCAGGGCGCGCCGCTGTCGGCCAGGGTTCCCGCCCCGGCCGACTACGCCGATCCGGCTGCCCGCGCCTCGGCCGAGCGGGCACTGGCCTACATGGCGCTCACCCCCGGCACCCCCCTGCGTGACATCACCATCGACACGGTGTTCATCGGGTCCTGCACGAACGGCCGCATCGAGGACCTGCGGGCCGCCGCGGACGTCCTGCGCGGCCGCCGGGTGGCTGACGGACTGCGGGCGCTGGTGGTCCCCGGTTCGATGGTGGTGAAGGCGCAAGCCGAGGCCGAGGGGCTGGACGAGGTCTTCCGCGCGGCGGGAGCGCAGTGGCGCAGCGCGGGCTGCTCGATGTGCCTGGGAATGAACCCGGACACCCTGCGGCCCGGCGAGCGCAGCGCGTCCACGTCCAACCGCAACTTCGAAGGACGCCAAGGCCCCGGCGGGCGCACTCACCTGGTCTCGCCCGCCGTCGCCGCCGCGACCGCCGTCACCGGGCGGCTGACCGCGCCCGCGGACCTCTGACCCCCGAGAGCCCCGAGCCCCGTCAGGGCCCGGACCCAGCATGTGGGCCCTTGACCCCTCACGATGAAGGGAGCGCATCCCATGGAGGCATTCACCACGCACACCGGTCGAGCGGTGCCGCTGCGGCGCAGCGACGTCGACACCGACCAGATCATCCCCAGCGACTGGCTCAAGCGCATCGAGCGTACCGGGTTCGGTGCCGGCCTGTTCTCGCAGTGGCGGGCCGATCCGGACTTCGTCCTGAACGACCCGGCGTACATCGGCGCGACGATCCTGCTCGCCGGCCCGGACTTCGGCACCGGGTCGTCCCGCGAGCACGCCGTGTGGGCACTACAGGACTACGGCTTCAAAGTCGTGATTTCGGCCCGCTTCGCGGACATCTTCCACGGCAATGCGCTTGGTAACGGTCTGCTACCAGTTGGACTGCCAGCGGTGACGATCGAGGCGCTCGCCGATCAGGTCGAGGCCGATCCTGGCGTCCAGATCACCGTTGACCTGGCCGCGCGTGAGGTGCGGGCACCCGGGCTCGTCGCGGGTTTTGAGATCGACGACTTCACCCGCTGGCGCCTTATGGAGGGGCTGGACGACGTCGGCCTGACCTTGCGGCGACAGGAGGGTATCGCCGCCTTTGAGGCCGCCCGCCCTGGGTGGCTGCCGGTGACTTCGTAGCGGGCTCCGGATCGGTCTCCGGCGGTGCGGATTGAAATGATCAATACACTGCGGGAGTGGTGATGGTTACTGAATGTTACATTCATGGCTGATCGTGGGATCGTCCACCATCCTCCCGGTGCCGCCAGATGATCTAGAAGAGTCGTTGACGTGCGGGTTTGTGTTGCGCGACACGCGCAGGGGAATTGCCCTAACCGGTGGACATGCCTACGGTGCAGCGCAGTGTGATGCCCGATCTGCTCCCTAACCCCGCGCCCGCGGGGGGCGTCCGGAGGTTGTTGTGAACAAGTCCCAGTTGGTTGATCGTATCGCCCAACAGATCGAGGGCGGGCGATCGAACGCGACCAAAGCCGTCGATGCCGTGTTCGAGGCAATTCAGGAAGCCGTGTCCGCTGGTGAGAAGGTCACCATCACCGGGTTCGGCGTCTTCGAGCGTGTCGAGCGGGCCGCCCGTACCGGCCGCAACCCGGCCACGGGAGAGCCGGTACAGGTCGCGGCCTCGGTCGTGCCGAAGTTCAGGCCGGGTTCGGAGTTCAAGGCCAGCGTGTCCGCGAGCGAGGAGTAAGAGCGCCCGGGGATAGGGCGTTCGATCGGTGAGCGGCTCATCCGCGCCCGGTCCGGCAAGGCGGAGGAGGAAGGCGTCCTGGTGGTGGGCGCCGACCGACGACAACGCGGCCGGGCGGGACGCGGGGAGCCGTGAGCCGGACAGTCCTCTAAGTAACTCGCAGGCGGGTGCCGACCGTGGGTCCGCCAGGGCACTCACGGTCGGCGCGGTGCTGGCGCGGTGCTGGCGCGGTGCTGGCGCGGTGCTGGCCGTCGGCACGTGTGCCGGTCAGTTGTGCGCCAGGCGTAGGGACGGGCTCATCAGGTCGGTCTGGTAGTCCGACAGCGGTTCGCCGTCCGGGCTGGTCGACTGTCGATACCAGGTCCCGTCCGGCCGCAGGATCCAGGCTGCCACGCTTTCGGAGAAGGCGTGGTCGAGCATGGCCCGGAGCGGTTGCTGAAACGGCCGCCCCACCCGCACCAGCGCCTCGATACGACGGTCGAGGTTGCGGTGCATCATGTCCGCGCTGCCGATCCAGCACTCCTGGAGCGAGGTGAACTCCAGGACCCGGCTGTGCTCCAGGAACCGGCCCAGGATCGATCGGACGTGGACTGTTTCGGACAGGCCCGGGATGCCGGGCCGTAGCCCACAGATCCCACGGACGAAGCACTTCACCGGCACACCGTCGCGTGACGCCCGGTAGAGCGCATCGATGATCTCTTCGTCGACAAGGCTGTTGACTTTGATGCGGATCCCGGACGGCTGGCCCTGGCGGGCCGCCTCGGCTTCCCGCTCGATACGTTCGATGATGCCGTCCCGCATGTGCTGGGGCGCCACCAGCAGCGAGCGGTACTCGGTCTGGCGGCTGTAGCCGGTCAGCACGTTGAACAGGTCGGTGAGGTCGGCGCCGACGTCGGGGTCGGCGGTGAGCAGGCCGAGGTCCTCGTACAGCCGTGCCGTCTTCGGGTTGTAGTTGCCGGTACCGACGTGGCAGTACCGGCGCAGCCCACCGCGTTCCTGACGGACCACCAGACAGGTCTTGCAGTGTGTTTTCAGGCCGATCAGTCCGTACACGACATGACAGCCGGCCCTCTCCAGCTCTCGTGCCCACCGGATGTTCGCGGTCTCGTCGAATCTGGCCTTGATCTCCACCAGGACGACGACCTGTTTGCCTGCCTCGGCCGCGCTGACCAGCGCGTCGACGATGGGGGAGTCACCCGACGTCCGGTAGAGCGTCTGCTTGATCGCAAGGACATGCGGGTCGGCCGCGGCCTGTTCGATGAAGCGCTGTACCGAGGTGGTGAACGAGTCGTAGGGATGGTGGATGAGCACGTCACCCTCACGCAGCGCCGCGAAGAAATCGGTCTGCTCTCCCTCGGACGCGGCGAGCCGTGGGTGGGTCCGCCGCACGTGTGGGATGTCTTTCAGCTCGGGACGGTCGAGGTCGTAGAGCGCCCACAGGACCGACAGGTCGATGAGCCCGTGAACCCGCATGACCTCGCGGTTGGTGACCTCCAGCTCCCGCATGAGCAGGTCCAGCAGGTCGTCGTCGATGTCGTCGGCGACCTCAAGACGTACGGCCGGGCCGAACCGCCTGCGCGCCAGCTCGCGCTCGAGCGCCTGTAGCAGGTCCTCGGCCTCGTCCTCCTCGACTTCGAGATCGGCGTTGCGCGTCACCCGGAACAGGTGCGCGTCCACCACCTCCATACCGGGGAAGAGCTGCGAGAGGTGGGCGGCGATCACCTCTTCCAGCGGGATGAAGCAGACCGTGTGGTCGTCGGGCTCCGCCCCTCGCGGGCCGAGATGCCTGCCGCTGTGCGGCGCGCTGTCCGGGGCGACGCGGATCAGCCGCGGTACGTTCTGCGGGACCTTCACCCGCGCGAACCGCTCGTTGTCCCCGCCTGGGCTGCGTACCGTGACCGCGAGGTTGAGCGACAACCCGCTGATGTAGGGGAACGGGTGGGCCGGGTCGACCGCGAGCGGGGTCAGCACGGGGAAGACCTGCTCGTTGAAGTACCGGTGCAGGCGGTCCTTCTGGACCTCGGTCAGATCGTTCCACAGCCGGGTCGTGATGCCGGTCTCCGCCAGCGCGGGTGCCACCACCTCGCTGAAGCACCGGGAGTGACGTTCGTAGAGCTCGGCCGCTGACGTGCTGATCAGCTCGAGCTGTTCGCGGGAGGTGAGGCCGTCAGCGGAGAGCGCGGCGAGGCGGGTCGCTTCGCGGCGCATCAGGCCCGCGACCCGGACCATGTAGAACTCGTCCAGGTTGCTGGCGAAGATGGCCAGAAACTTGGCCCGCTCGAGCAGCGGGGTGGCCGGATCCTCGGCGAGTGCCAACACGCGGGCGTTGAAGTCCAACCAGGACTTCTCCCGGTTGATGAAACGGTCGTTGGGAAGGTCGGACGGGATCGGCGGCCGGGGTGCTTCCAGTGGCTCAAGCAGTGCGCTCCGTGGTTTGCGCTGCGGCTGTTCGGATCGGTTCACCACCAGCTCGGTCATGCCCTCGATGGTGCCAGTCTCCGGTCATGGAGGCAGATGTGAGCAGCGACAGGGACCCGTACGACACGTCCGGGCGACCTGTCGGTGAACATCACGTGTAACGGTCACGAAATGCGTCTGGATGGATGCCGCAGCATGGCGGAAACATCCGGACAGCCGGTGCGTGTGAATCTCGAGCCAGCGGGCATTGTGGCGAGGTTGGTTACTCACCGTATCCGGCGGCGGTTCAGCCACGCCTGCGGCGCTCCGGCCCGGCAGCCGGTGCACAGGCTCGTCATGGTTCCGCCGTACAGGCATGGCGATCAGGTATTACAGACGTATCACCGCACTGTGTCGGAGTCGGCGGGCATAGCTGCCTGGGAGCGCACCGTTGGTGGCGTACCGGACGCGATGGTGAGACGCGACACGGTCGTACCACGGCTCACCCGGGACGTGTCCGATGCGGGCGCCGCGCACACCCGCATCGAGCCGGCTCAGCCCGCCGGGGGCTCCAGCTGGCCTGGGCACGGGCGGACCGGGCCCGGCCAAGAAGCGGTCCGGTTTCACGGTTTCAGGACGTCGTGTGTCCGCGGGCCGACGCCGAGGCTCATTGCTTCCCGCAGGTCCGCAAGCGTGTCCACATCACGTCGCAGACCGGGTACGGAGCGGCCGAGCGGCCCGGTCAGATCCCGGGCTCCTGAACTGATGTGCGCCGCCCGGCTTGCCGGGCCGAAGCGGGGCGCGAGCGGCGTTCCGGGCGCGGCGGCGAGCATGACCGTACCGGTGCCGTCCGCATCCGCGACCATGGCCCGACCGCGGGCCGGCGCGGCCAGCAGCGCCGCCCGCAGCTCGGCCG
>NZ_CAKJTM010000093.1:0-18318 GCF_917627345.1 Protofrankia sp. CiP3
ACGACACGCCAGGATTTTCCATCTGCTGCCGGAGGCTTGTTGGCAATTTTATATAATCGGAGAGAGCTGTGCTCGTTTTGAGCATTCTGCTGTCCTGTCAGACGAGAGGTTCTTGCCTATCGCCGCCGCGGTTCCTCATCGAGGCCGGTAGTTATCCGATCACCCGGGGAAACTTTGACCTATCGGCGGGTCGATAATCATGAAAAGTCAAAGATCTTTATTTGTCTGCGTTCATCAAATAATTGTTTCAATAGGGGTTTCCGAAAAGCTCCCTGGACTTTCCGAAGCGTTTTTCGGATTGCTGCCGAAACCGCAGAATTATGGGACGAGATGACGGAAGGCGGTTCGGATCAAAGACCGTGTCGTCGCGGGTGGGATCGTGCCGGGTGTGCCCGGTCGGTAGGTGGTGCCCTCGGCCAGCGGACCGGTAGGGCCGAATGGCTCCACCGACACTTCAAGGTCGACCGTGCAGCCGTCCTGCAGGTGTAGCGCGGCGGCGGGGTCGTCGGGCGTCGGCTTCCCCGCGATGATGAGGCGATACTGGAAGCGGATACCCACCAAACCGTTGAACTTGGTCTCCTCGTCGGGTAGTGCGAGCCGGGTGCGGACGAGGCGGACCAGCTCCCCGGCCGTTGTGGTTTCCGGCACCGCGAGCACGATCGCGAAGGACAGCACCCGGTTACGCACATAGATCATCTTACTCGGAGGGTTGCCGGCTTCACTCGCTATGGGAGGAGCGGGCATCACGGGTACGCCGACGGCCATGTCTCGCTGCCAGGTCGTGACAAGGTCGCGCACGACATTCTCCCAGCCGTTGGCGGCGTCAAGATACTGGCGGGGTGCCAACAGCTGCGGTAGCGGGCTGTCGTCGAGGCGCACGAGGAACAGGAAAGACCGTCGCCCGGACAAGTCGCGATGCAGTGCAGCGGTCCATTCGGCCTTCACCCAGCATCGGTCGCGGGCGGCCTGCGACCACAGGAGTACGTAGTAGTCCGAGTGAGTAAGAGCGTCGTTGATCCACAGTATCCAGTCGGAGCCGGGCTGGATCTGCTGGTCGAGGAGCGGGTCAACGCCGCATTGGCGCAGATCCATCGCCAGCCTTTCCGCCGCGCCCCGGTCTGCCCCGGCGAAGGACAGGAAGACCTTAGGCGCATCTGTGAGCGTATCGTCCGGCACATTACCTCCGCTCACCCGAACCACGGTCGGCTCCCCGCCGCAGGAGACGGTGAAATGTTCCCGCCTGAGTCTGCCAGCCGGGGTCCCCGTACAACGTCCAGCACGCCCATCGAGCGGGATGGCCGAGTGCAGTGAGATCGGCTGGGGTACCCGGGGCGCCGTGGTGCACGTCGAGCTGGGCGCGCTGCAACGCGAGATCGCGTGGCAGGTAGCGGATATACCGTTGGAAGCGATCGAGCAAGGTCGCGGCGACCGGGTCCGCGGCCACCCACCGGGCGGCGACAACGGATGCGGCGCCGGCGTGCAGCGCGGCTCGTACAAAGCCGATCCGTTCGTCGCGCCCGACACGGCTGGCCATCCCAGACTCGCACGCTCCTAGGATCAGCGTCCCGCAGCCCCCGAGGTCCATGGACTGCAGATCCTCCGGGTGAAGTCGGCCGTCCGAGCCGACGGGTGCGAGCTGGAGCCAGCGTCCGGCTACGTTGTGGGCGTCGCACTGGCCGTGGCAGTCGATCCGCACTCGGTGGTAGTGGTGTCGCCTCAACACGTCGCGGAGTTCGCCAGGGTTTGCCCGTGAGCCGTCCAGCACGGCGCCGCCGCGGACGGCCCTGGCGGGCGTGATGCTGTCTGCCGGGGGGCTGACCAGCAGATGCCGGTCGCCGCGTAGTCGTCGGGCACGTAGGCTCAGCGGGCGGCGTGCGGACAGGCAGGGAAGGTCGGACAGGGCGAATCGAAGACCGATTGGCAGTGCTTGGCCGGGGATGGGCAGTGCCGCGAACGGGATGTCGGAGAGGATTCCCCCGGCGACTATCGCTATCCGGCGGATGGGGTGCGGCAGATGCCGGATCACCTCGCCGACATCGATATGCGTCGCGATCTGGCGGGCTTCTTCGCTGAAAGCGGCCCTTCCCACGTCGGATTCCAGGACGTTCTCGTTCCACGATGCCATCAGCTCGTCGACGGCCTCGGCCAGCTCTTCCCGCCGGCAGTCGACGGCGATGTGATGCAGCAGGTTCCAGCCGATGACGGCGTGGTGCACCCGGTCCGGCGTCGCGTGCATCATCCACACCACCTGCGCGCGAGGCAGACGGTCCGCCGTCATCCGGACCCATCTCCACGCAAGATCGTGATTTCCCGGTGGGGGTAGGTCACGCGTTAGGGCGGCCTCGGTGGGCAGTATTCGGCCGAGGATCGCGGCGCCGCGGGCAGCCTCCAGGGCGACGACGAGCGCGGCCACCGCGGCGGCGCCCTGTTCGTTCTCAGCGATCGCCTCGGCGGCGAGGCGGATGCGTTCGTCGTGCTCGTTCGGAACGGCCTGCAGCATGTTTACCCGTACCGCGTCGCTGATCTGGCGGCCGGCAATCTGTTCCTCGAGGTGCTGGGCCTGCGCCCACAGGGCCACCGCTCGGCCGTGTTCGGCCTGCCGGTAGTAGGCTTCGCCGAGCAGGCGCAGCGCCCGGACCCTGACCTCGGTCAGCCAGTTCGGCGAGGCGCATTCGACTGCTGTGCCGAGCTGCTCGACGGCTTCCTGGAGTACCCGCCGCTGCCTGCCCTGACGGTATCTGACCAGGTTGAGTTCCCCTGCGGCAAGGAACCACAGGGCACGGTCACGGTCGATCGCCGAGCGAACGGTCTCGGTGACCGGTCCGTCCCGGCGGCTTCCCCGAGGGTGGTCGGCGGTGGCTGCCTTGGCGTCTTCGGTGACGGGTGGTGGACCGGCTAGCTCGGCGAGTCGGGCTTGGGCCTCGTCGAGTCGCCCTTCAGCGATCAGCCTCTGTACCTTGCGGACCGCCCGGTCGGACGCTGACGCGGCGGGTGGGTCCTGTTCGATGGGGAGCAGATCAGCGACCCACATTGCCGCCGCTGCCGGGTCCGGCCAACTCGCGGCGGCATCGTCCAAGGCTGGACGCAGGGCGTGGGCGGAACGGTCGCACCGCAAGGCCAGCAGCAGCGCGGCAAGCTCATGCAGCGCCGGTAACCGCAGCGCCGGATCGAGATCGGGGTTGGCGGTGACGTCCAACATCACCTGGGCGGCTGCCTCGTAGCGCAGCTGGCGCTTGAGCGCCAGAGCGAGACGAAAGCAGCCGGAGACCGTCTCCGGCCGCGGACCCTCAACGACGCCGGCAATGTGTGGCTCCACCCCTTCGCGCACCGCGAGGACGCTGCGGTCCCGGTCGATGACTGCGACGCCCGTTTCGTCGCCGGCCCTCCGAAATGCCTGCTCCGATTGGTCCAGAAGGTGGGCGGCCGTGGCGAGGTGGCCCTCGTGGGCTGCGACCAGCGCCTCGACGCGCAGAAGCCGTCCATGGTTGCTTACGGGGAGGGTGTCGGACCGGCCCGCGACGGCCGCGCGGACAGCCGCCGCGTCAGCGCCCGCGCCCCGAGCGTCGCCGACCGCCGAGCGAAGCTGCGCCCTCTCCAGCCAGAGCGCAAGCCGGTCCGCGCCGGCCGCTGTCGCCTCCGCCAAGTAGTGGTTGCACCGCTGCAAGGCTAGCGTCAGTGACCCGAGTACTCGCAGCGCGGTGACGTGATCGGCGGCCACGGCCGACCACAGGTCGCCGCGGCCTCCGTCGCGGTCGGCGGCTGCGGTGGTGGCTACCCGGTAGGCGGCATCCACCTGTACCGCGTTCGCCCGTGCCTGCGCGGCGTGAGCGTCGGCAATCGCCTGGGCCAGCGGCGTACCGGGTTCGATGTGGATCGGTTCGAGCATCGGTCGCCCGGTCAGCCGCCGCAGGCGGACGCGAACGGCCCGGCGGCCGGGCAGACGAGCAACACCATCCCTGCAGCCTGCCCCGTCCCGCCTCCTGCCGTCGCAGGGGCTCCCGCCACCGGGGTCGGTGTCGCATTCTGCCAGTTCGACTGGAAGCCGTTCCCGTACGTATTGAACTTTGACCACTGAGCATGCTGATGGATCCGGACATCAGGCTGGGCGGCCGCGCTTTCGTTGTGCACCGGGTGGAGGGGTACCACGGCAATGACGTTCACCTGCACCCGCAGGGCGCCGGGCAACGGCTCCGGAATGATCGTCCCGCCCTGCAGGTGCAGCGTCGACCGCAGGCTCTCATGCATGTAGATCGTCGAGATGTCGGGTCTGCTGAGGACCTCCTCCAGACGAACCTTGTGTTGGGTGGAACCTGGGACCGGCGTCAGATGGTCGGTGTCGACGTGCTCCACACGGTCGCCGACGATCTGCATAAGCGGCATTGCATATCCAGGATCGGCCGCGACCGCCCGCCGGACCCGCTCCGCCCAGGGGTGGTTGGCGGGCACGATGATGACGCGGTCTGCGCCGGCCAAGGCGACGCCGTCGCCCTCCAGCAGCACGCCCCGCAGGAAACCGTCCCCGGCCATGGCGGCGGCGTCCATCGCGTCGAACACCCGGGGGAAGGCAGCCAGCAGCGCCGCGCCTTCCGGCAGCCCGTCGGGGCCGAGGATCGGGTCGTCGGACGGCACCCGTACATCGCCGTCATCGACGATGACAAGGTTCGCGGTTCTGCCGTCTGGCGTACTCACCGGCACCGCCGGGTCTGTCGCGGCCGGCGGCGAGGCGTAGCTGCCCTGAGCGGCCTGGTCGCCGGTCGCCGACGCCACATCCCACCACGACTGGGGTCCGCCCGCCGCATGGGGACCCGCAGCGAAGGTCGCCTCGAAGAACCTCGGCGTGGGAGAGTTCAGGTCCGGGGCGCCGATCCGGAACGCCAGATCGTCACCGGACGGCTGCGTGCCGTCCCTGATCGTCAGCCACGGGTCGCCGGGGCCACCCACCTTCACCCGCACCTGCCCATCGGCGTCCTGGTAAGTCTCTAGCGATCCGTCGGTCACGGAAGACAGTCCATCAATCACAGAGCGCGGATAGGCGTGAAACGGGTTCGCCAGCCAATCCTGCAGTGCCTGCAGCACACGTAGAGCCCGGTCAACGACGCCCCGCCGCCATTGGATCGCCACGACGTCAGCGACGCTGCGAACATCGAGCGTACCGAGATCCTGGCCCTGGTAGTCGACGTGCTGTGACACCTGTCCACGGCTGGCGGTGATGCTAGCGGTCAGCATGCGGTCCGCCGCGTCAGAGCGCCAGACCTTCACGTTCCGGAACGGGATGACCGCACGGTGAGAAGCGTCGACTTTCACTTCGGAGCGATCGCCGGTCGTGGAGATCGTGCGCTTGACCTGCTCTGCTTTCTGCCCCGCGTCTTTCTGCCCCGCGTCGTCGATGGCAAGCTGGGTGATGACGCCGTCCCCGGAGGACGGGTCGGCGTGCGAGGCCTCGTCGAACAGACCGGCTCGGCGCCACGGCTCCGGCAGGTCGGCGTGGTAGCTACGCTCGCCGGCCCGCTCACTCAGATCGCTGAGCGACACACCGCCCTTGATCGCCGAAAACCCGCAGTTTTCGAAGGTCTTCGTCGGGCTGGAGATCACCGCTTCCTGGTTTGCTCCCGGCGGAGTGACGAACGAGATCGGGGCGCGCTCCCGCAGTTCCGAATGCTGCGCGTACCAGTCCTTGAACGTCAGGTCCGGGTGGTGCACGTCGCCGTCCGGCGCTGTCGGGAGCGCGTCGCCCTTGCCGGTCAGCCATTCCAGCGCACCGCTCCATCGCATGATCTGGTCGAGGCGCGCGTACTGCGGCTCGTAGTCCGCGATCGCCTGGTAGTGCTGGTCCCAGAAGCGCAGGCCGCGCCCGAACGCGAAACTGGGCTCGACTTCAGCACCGTGTGCGCCGTCTGACCGGGCGAACAGCCGGGTCGCCTGCGCGCCGATGTCGATCCGGTCGCCGGAGCGCGCGAAAGCAGCGTCGTTCTGCCCGAACCACAGCCGTCCCCACTCAACCTGTGGGCTGCTCGGGCAATGGCTCCACGGTGTCACCGCATCAGTGTCCGGGACGAAGCCACCGACCGCCGCGGTCGGCACACCACTGCCAACACCGGCCACCCAGTCCTTCGCGACGTAGTCGGTGTAGAAGAGGGTCATCCCCACGTCGGTCTGGGCCAGACCGCCTTCATAACGCGCCTGACTGTAAACCGCCTTGTTTTGGATCAGTTGGTGGATCGCCCATAGTTGTGCGCGGTCTGACGGGAGACCAAGCCGGGTCAGCGTTTCCCCCGACGGATCGCCGTCGAAGAGCGCGCTCTCCACCTTCTGCCCGAGGTCATCTGCCGACTGGAAGGGCGTACCCGTCCAATCGTTGGTGCGAAGACTGTCGATGAGGGTCGGAGCGAGGTCCGGGATTACCGCCTTCACGTCTTCCGGCCGCTGTGCCACCTCCGGGTCAAGGGAGAATCCCGGCGCCTGGCCGTCCGAACGCACCGGATACCCGCCCTGGATCGCCGACACGTCCGCCGCGTCCAACGGCGCCGACGGCACATCCGGCCAGCGCCAACCACTCGCCCAGATCTTCGACCCCTGGATCGAGATTTCGGACAGGTACTGGGTCTTTGCCAAGAAGCCGGTCAGCTCGCCCATGCTGTCGATACGCATCATGACATAGCCGTACGCGGACCGGACCTCCGGCGTCGGCCTCGGTGTGCCGTCGGTCACTTCGATCGCATCCAGGTCACGACGGAGCTGGTAACGGTCGATCACGACCTGCTGAGAGTCCGCCCCGTGATCGGCCCGGTACTGATCGAGCAGTAGCCCGACGGTTCGTGCCTCGTGCGGGTCGCCGAGCGGCACGAGCAGGTGCACCATGCCCTTGCCGTCTACCAAAAGCCGCCCCGGCCCCGTCTCCTGTCGTGACAAATCCGCGAAGCCCGGATCGCGAACCGGCAGCGTGTCATAGGCCGTACCGAGGAACGACGCCGTATCAAGGTTCAGATGTGCGGCCAGTGCGGTCCGCGCCCAGTCCCGCAACTGCTCGTCGACCTCGGGCGGCTTCATTCCGCTGAGCCAACCGGCGGCCGCAGCGTAGGAGACCTCGAAATGCGGCGCGGGCGGCTTAGGTGACACCGAGCCACAGCCCACCAACGGGAGCACGAGGCCGGCAAGCGCCACGGCCAGAGCCAAGCGCGCCCAACCGACCCGGCTTCGCCGCCGTGTACCCGACGATACATGCCGCAATGTACTCAAACCGATCCCCGTGTCTACCTTGCTGCTGTTCAGCAACCAGTAGCGAATCCCACTTCCCTTGCCGGCCAGCTTTGCGGTGCAGTGGTTGGCGGCCTGGGTCCCAGCTTGGTCGCCCCGGGTTCGTTGCGTCAGCGGAATCGTGAAAGATGGAAAGATCGGAAGTGTAGAACGCGGACCATCCCGGCGTCGCGGCACCTGCCGGTGCTGCCGGACCTGCCGGGGACGCTTGGACAGTGGCGCCCCCACGCCCCCGTTCGTGAGCTGGTCCCACCCATGCGAACCTGGCCTGACGCCACGACCCTTGCAACGGAAGATGTCGTGCCATGCTCGAGCGGTTCGGCGTGAATGTGCTCGGCCAGCGGGTTACGCCTCTGATTACGCAAAGTCAGGGACGGTGGATCATCACCCTCTTGGCGGAACCCGAGAAATGCGCGCTCATCGGCAGGGGCGTCCGAGGTGATCGTCGGGCGCTGGCGAGGCGCTCGCTCATGGGGTGATGAGGTTGTCGCCGGCCGCCAAGCTAGCCGGAGTTTCCTAGCTAATTTGATCTTGTATGTCTGTTGGGCTGGCCAGCACCCCGCCATACAGCCCCCGACCTGCGACGACGTGCGCTCCCCCGATCGACATTTTGACCCGCGTTGTGTATTACCTAAAGGGCGTCCTCACTGATCGGAAAGAAGATCAACGGTAAGACCTACTACTACCTGGCCGAGTCGGCCCGGGTGGACGGCAAGCCACGGATCGTCTCCCAGCGCTACCTGGGCTCAGCCGAGGACATCGCTGCGGCCATGGCCGCCCGCGAGGCGACCATGCTGCCGGAGCGTACCCGCCACCTCGCTTTCGGCGACGTGGCCGCGGTGTGGGGTGTGCTGGCCCGCCTCGGCGTCGCCGACGTCGTCGACGAGGTCACTCGGGCGCGGCGGGCGGACGCCGGGGCCAGCGTGGGTACTTACCTGGCGCTGGCCGCGCTCAACCGGGTCGTCGCGCCGTGCTCGAAGTCCGCCTTCGCCGACTGGTGGGCCACCACCGCCGCCGACCGCTTCACGAAGATCGAAAATCGGGTGCTCGACCACCGACGCTTCTGGAACGCCATGCAGGCGGTCACCCGGGCCGAGCTGGCGGAGATCGAACGCAGGCTCGCCCTGCGGGCGGCCGAGATTTTCGAGCTCGACATCTCCGCGGTGGCCCTGGACATGACCAACTTCGCGACCTACATCGACAGCACCAACGCGAAAGCCCCGCTGGCCCAGCGGGGAAAGGCGAAGCAGAAGCGCTACGACCTGCGCATCGTGGGCCTGGGCCTGGTGGTCACCCGCGACGGCGGGATCCCGCTGGTCTCCCACACCTACCCCGGCAACAAGCCCGACGTCACCCCTGTACTCCGCACGTTCGTGCAGTGTGCTGACAGTGTGACTTCTTGGTCGGGTGGCGTGGTGATCGCCCTGGTGCGTAGTGCGTCCGGTCTGGCACGGTTCGCAGCGTGCTGGCGACCGCGGACCTCGTCTACGGGCCCCCGAGCCTGGAGAAGTTCCTCGGCTCACTGCCCGTGGTGCGTGACCTACTGGTCCGCCTCGACCTGATCGCCGTCATCGACCGGCTCTGCCCGTTCCAGGAGAACAAGGCCCGCTACACCCACGGCCAGGTCATCGCGATGCTGGTCGCGAACCGGCTGACCTCCCCGGCCCCGCTGGTCAAGGTCCAGGACTGGGCCGAGAAGTGGGCGGTCCTGGAGATCTTCGGGATCGAGCCGGACGCGCTCAACGACGACCGCTGCGGCCGGGCGCTGGAGGCGCTCGCCGAGCAGGCCGACGCCGTCGTCGGCTCGATCGCCGCAGCCGCGATCGCCGTGTTCGGCCTGGACGTGTCCCGGTTCAGCTGGGACCTGACCAGCATGTCCGTGTACGGCGCCTACGACGGGGCCGATCCCGACTACGTCACCCCGAAGCCGGGCCGGCCGAAGGACCACCGCTTCGACCTGAAACAGACCCAGGCCGGGTTCGCGACCTGCGGCGATGGCGCGGTGACGCTGCTGACCCGCGTCTACGACGGCGGCACCGCCGAGATCGCCCAGGTCGAGGGGGCGCTGCGCGCCCTGCGTGAGCTCGCCGGCGAACGCCGGTTCCTGATGGCCGACTTTACCGACCGGATCATGAAGTCCGGGGCCCTTGACCTGCGGATATTCGTAGATTACATGTCCACGACGATGGCCTGCGGGATTTCCGGCGACTCGGCGTGTCGGAAACGCACGGGCCCCGCTCACCAGTGGCGAGCGGGGCCCGTGAAAGGTGGTTCGGGAAATGTGGGCGGTTTGCGGATCTCTTGTTGACGTCTGGGAACTCGAGCGCCGGTTCTGATCGTCAGGTCCTGGTTGTTCCGGCGAGCTGGGTCGACGCGAGCTGTGCTTCGAGGTCGGCGATGCGTCTGTCGTGAAACCGTAGGTTCTCCCGGGCGGCGGTGAGCCGTTCGTCGAGGGTGCGGTTGTCGGCGGTGAGCGTGCGCACCCGCTGTTTGAGGGTGGTGTTCTCGGTGGTGATCCGCGCGATGGCCTCCTGGGTCCATGCGACTTCCTGATCACGGATCTGGCCGAGTAGTTCGCCGATCCGGGTGCGCTGGGTGAGGATCTCGGTGTGGGCGGCCTTGAGGGCGTCTTCGGCGTTGAGCGCGCGTTCGCGCCAGGTGGCCTCCCGCGCGCCGTCCTGGTCGGCGAGGAGCCGGGTTCGCTGCTCGCCGGCCTGGAGGATCGTGGCCGTGACCGCGGCCCGCGCGTCCGGGTTGGCGTAGAGGAAGGCCCGGGAGACGCCTGCCCGCCTGCTGATGGCGGCGACGCTGACCTGGGTTTTCTCCCGGCGTAGCCGGGTGATCGCGTCACGGACTCGGCCGAGGGCGGCGTCGGTCGCGCGGCGGCGCGCGGCGAGTGCCCGGCCGTGCGCGGCGTGGACGTGCTGCTCATGCGCAGTCCTCCGCCACGGCCTCGTCGTCTAGGTCCTCGTCGTCGTGCCCGGCGAGGCCGGTGGCGCGGAACGCGACGGACCACACACGTTGGAAGTAGTCCTGGGGTTTGCGCAGGTCCAGCGCGAGTGCCTGGTCGAGCAGCCCGAGGCCGGCGAGCGCCGCCTCCAGCCCGTCGATCGCGCGGGCGGTCGGCGCGAAGTAGCGGTGCAGGTAGTCGGCGGTCGCGTCGTCCGGGGCGCCCTCGGCGAGCAGCCGCCACTGTTCGCGTTTGCGCCGCCAGTAGAGCAGGTCCGCGCCGGACAGGACGAATTTCTCGCAGTTGTGGCAGTCGAGGTTCCACGGGCAAGCGCCGCCGTCGACGACGGGTTGGAAGGTGCAGAACCCGCCCTCGGCGGGGGTGGCGCGGCGGGACAGGTCGATCGCGAGGGCCTGGGCCTGCTCGCGGCTGAGTGGGGCGGTGCCCTGCGAGGTGAGCAACTCGCCGGGGTGCGCGCTGCCGGGGCCGGCGACCCAGACGTGCTGGAGGACGTCCTCGAGGTCGGACTGTGCGAGGTGGATGTAGTGCTCCGCCATCCGCTCGGAGACGTGGCCGAGGTAGCGGCGGACGTGGCTGAGGGTCGCGCCGGCCCGTAGCAGGCTGGTGGCCAGTGAGTGGCGGGCCTGGTGGGGAACCCACCGCCCGATGTCGAGAGCGTGGACCCAGCGCTTGAAGCCTTGGTGGAACCAGACGTAGGTCAGCGGCTGGGTGCAGTCGCGGTTGCGCATGTTCGTGGGGAACAGCGCCATCGCCGCCCTCTCCTCGGCGGTCGGGGGCCGGCCGTTGCGGGCCTCGAAGAGCGCCAGGGTCTTGCGCTGGCGGGTCTCGAGCAGCTGGTAGGTCCGTTCCGGGATGCGCACCGCCTCGTCGTAGTTGCCGACCTTGGTCTGGTCGTGCCAGAGCATCGGCAGCCCGCCGTAACGCCCGAGGCAGGCGAGGTGGAGCCTGATGACCTCACTGCAGCGCCGGCCGGTCACGATGATGGTCTCCCAGACGTCGCGCCGCCCGCGGTCGTCCGGGTCGTACTCGCGGGCCAGTGCTGCCAGGTTGGTGTCGTCGGCGAGCGCGCGGGCGACCTCGTCGGGGAACGGGGATCGTGCCCGGTGGATCGTCGTGCCGGCGGCAGGCACCGCGTTGATGAAGTTCCGTGCCAGGCCGAGTCGGTCGGCGTCCCCGGACGCCAGTGCGTCGCGCAGCAGCCGCCGCAGGAAGCGGAAGTCCGCCTCCCGGGTGTGGACCGTCACGATCGACGGCTTGCCGTGCAGGCCTCTGGCCGCCAGCGACGCCAGTCCGTCGCGTTCGCGCTGGCGCTGGTCGGTGGCGAACTGGTGCATGTGCTCGGCCATCAGCGCCCGCGGGTCGTGGCCGCCGCCTGGGGCGCGCAGTTCCAGGAAGGCGCTCAGTTCCACGCTGGCGCGTCGCATGCCATCGAACGGCCCGCGGCTGCGCGGGCAGGTGGGCGAGTGCAACATCGAGGTGAGGTGGTCCCAGATCAGGTCGCGCAGCCGCCGTTGGGACACGGCGGTCAGGTCGATCTGACCTGCCTGGTGTGTGATCCTGCGGCCAAAGTGCTCGGCGAGGATGACCCCGGCATCCCGTGTCTCCTCCGGGGTCACGTAGAGGGGACGCAGCCAGCCGGCGACCAGCCGCACGACCTGGACGGCCTCGTGGCCCGCGGCGTGTCGTAGCGCGCGTTCGGTCTGCGGGGTGAGGTCGGTGAGAGCGTGTTTCAAAACCCCATTCAAGATCGCTTTCTCATTTTGATCAATAACTTATGTACCCATCTAGACGGATATAGGAAGTAGAGATTTTCTTGATCTACTGGGTGGCGGCGCCCAAAGGAAAAGGACATCTCGTAGCTATTCGCTCATATAAATGATCACAGTGAAGATCGTCAAGAGTTGTCAAACACGCTCTGAGAGTCCGCAGGCCGTGCGCGCGGGCGAAACTCGCCACGCCCTGCCAAGCGACGACGGGTTCCCGCTGGCTCTGTGGCCGGCGGCTGTTCGTGAACATGCCCCACTGGATCTCGGCGCGCACGAGTGGGTGCACCCCGCGCAGGTTGACCTGCCCGGGTCGGGGCACCACCGCCGCGGACGCGCACCACCGGGTGAACGCGGCCTCGCCCGCGTGGCTGATCGGGACCGGCAGCCCGCGCGATTCGTATCGGTTGGCCCAATCGCGCGGTAGGGCGGCCCCGCCCGGGCGGTCCGCCTGGCGGTAGCTCTGCCCGTGTCGGGCACACAGGCCCAGCGGAGTGTCCGCCATCTCCGGGCAGACCCGGACCTGGCAGTCACCGTATCCGGCCATCGGGATCTGCTCGGCGAGCCAGGTACCGAAGTCCGTGCCGTCGTGGTCTCGGCAGTGAGACCAGCGGGACTTGTGGTGGCGGCAGAGCCGCAGCGTCACGTGGGCGGCTGGGCGTTGCGGGCAGATCCGGCACGGCAGTTCCTCGGCCGCGGCACTCGGCGCGAGCGGCGCCGCCGCGATCAGGAAACTCGCCCGCGTCGCGCCGTCCTCGCGCTGGTACTGCCGCCACATCTCCGCGTGGACGGTGCACAGGTCGCTGGACTGTCCCGTTGCCGGACGGTCGCAGCCGTCCACGGCGCACTGCCACCGGTAGATGCGATGGCCGGCAGGGATCCTGATGAGCTCCGCGCGGAACAGCGGATCGAACGACGGCGCCGCGATCAGCGCGGTCAGGATCTCCAACCGGTCCCGGCCCGCGCGGGCATCGATCTCGCGGACCGGCAGCGGCAGGACGGTCATCGCGCCTCGCCCCAGACCGTGCGCAGGGCCGCATCGAAGACGGGGTCGTGCACGTCGACATGCCCGTAGATCTCGTCGACCATCGCCGTCGACGCCCAGCCCCCGGCGTCCCGGGCGACCAGCAGGTTCCCCCCGGACGCGTCGAGGACCGCGGACGTGAAGCTGTGTCGGAAGGCATGGGGTTTCACCGCGCCGAGGCCGGCACGCCGCCCGGTGCGGGCGAGCATCCGGCGTGCGCCGACCGGCGCCCACGGCGCTCCGGCGTCCTGGCCGGACCGCTGGACGAGCAACATCCCGTGCCCGGCGTCGGCCGGGTACTCGCTGGTCAGGTAGTCGAAGTAGGTGTGCACCATCGCCGGGCTGACCCGTTTGATCAGCCCGCCGGTGACCGTGCCGTCCTCGACCCGCCACGGGTGCTTCGTCTTCGCCCGCGCCCGGTTCGGGTTGGCCGGCCGGTGGCAGACGTGCAGGTGCGGGGAGCGGCACTCCCCGCAGGCCGCGTTCTCCCGCAGGTGCAGATCCGCCAAGTGCAGCCCGCACAGCTCGCCGATCCGCAGCCCGCCGTCCGCGAGCCAGGCGACCACCAGCCGGTCGTGCGCCGAGCGCACCGCTGCCAGCAGCGCCTCGCGGGCACCGTCCGGGAGCATCTTCGGGTGCCGCCGATACGGACCCTTCGGCGCGAGCGGGTTCGCCGGCATCGCCGACGTGACGTGCCCGAGGAACGATCGCCGCCGGTCCTCCCGCGTCGGCAGCCGCGTCCGATCCAGCGTCTCGCCCAGCCCGGCGTTGACCCCGCAGGACGTCTGGTGCAGGTAGAAGCCCTTCAGACACGCCGCCGACGCCGACAGCGCGGCCCGCCCGTAGGGCCGTTTGCCGGCTCGCCACGGCTCGCCCAGCGGCATCAGCACCTCGGCGCCGACGGCACCCATGTAACGCTCAAGATCCCGCAGTTGCACCGTGTCGAGGGCCAGGCACTCGCGCTCAAGCCACCGCAGATGATCTACCAGGTAGTAGGCGTATGTCCGCTGCGTGCCCGAGCCCTCATGCGCCCGCAGGAACCGGTCCGCCTCCTCGTGCACCGTGCCCTCGGGCCGCAGGATCGTCCACGATCGCAGCCCGCCCTTCCGGTCGATCGGCTGGACCCGCAGGTCCGCCACCACCACACTTCGCGCCATCTCGCTCCCACCACGTCGACCCCGAGACATGGAGGACGTCCCGGACCAGGTCGGTAAAGGAGCCTAGGACGCCCATCTCACAAACCCAGAGCAACGACACGGACACTCCACGTGTCGGTCGGTAAAGTCGGCGACAGCACGCTCGTCTCCTACACGAACCTGACCGCGATCGCCGCCGCCGGCGCCACGTTCGTCGCCCCGGCCCCGCGGACCATCGTCGGGCTGGCCGCGCTCGCGGCGCACGACCCGGCCATCGCCACGATCGTCGACTGGGCACCCCAGCGCGAGAAGGACACGCTGTTCCACCAACGTGACGTCCACCGCGTCGTCGAGGGATCCACGACCCTGCACGGCCCGAAGGCCACCGACCCGCCGTTCGAGGTCCGCACCGTGTACTCCCACTCGGCGCGGCGTGCCGCGGCGTGCCGCGGCGTCCGCGGCCAGCCGGCAGAAACAGATCGACAAGGCGCGGGCCGCGCTGGTCGTGCTGCACCGTAACCTCGGCACCCGGTACTACCCCGACGAGGCCGCCGTCCACGCCCGCATCGCGAAGATCACCGCCGAGTGTCGGGTCGGGGCGTGGCTACGGACCCACATCGACACCCACCCCGACACCGGCACACCGCTGCTGAGCTGGTACTTCGACGAGGCGGCCCTGGAGCTGTCAGCGAAGGCCGACGGCTGGTTCGCGCTGCTCACGAACCAGAGCATCGAGGAGAAGGACACCGCCGGGGTCTTCCTCGACTACAAGGGCCAGGAGGCCTCCGAGAGGAGCAAGCCGCAGTGCTGTCATAACTACGGCTCGGCATCACCGGTGCTTCCTTCCGGCTCGGTGTTCATGATTGTGTTCGTGGCGGCCTGCTGGTGGGCCAGCCAGGGCCGGCGGGTGTGCTGCCCGCGGGGGGTCAGGTGCAGGGCGCGCAGCCGGTCGACCTCGGCGGGGTCGGCGTGGACGACCCATCTGCGCGGGGCGTCGGGGTGGCGGTGGGCGTCCACCCAGCCGCGGCCGATCCAGGTGTAGAGGGTGACCGGGGGCATGTCGAGTGCGCGGGCGAGGTCGGGCAGCCACCACTCGTGCTCGCCCAGTGGCGGGCTGCTGCGGCGCCGGGTAGCCGGTTCAGTCAGGCCGAGGGTGCCCATCAGGTCGCGGGCTCCCTGCGGGCCGAAGCAGGCCCGCCGCTTGGGCGGGTGGAAGCCCTCCCCGTTCAGGCAGTCGGCGATCTGGGCGGCGTTGTGCCCGGCGGCGGCGAGCTCGCGGACCCGCGTGGCCAGCTGCGGGTAGTAGCTGAGCTGGGTCAGGCGGGCTACCGGGCGCACCACCTCGCCGTCGCTGCGGTGCCCCCCGGCCCAGGTCACCTGCACCTTCACCGTCTCGCTGACACCGACGACCTCGACGCGGACCTGCTCGACGAGCAGGCGCAGCAGCTGCTTGCGGTCGGCGTCGGTGGTGGTGGGCGCATGCCAGAGCCCGGGGATGTCGGCGGCCAGCGCGCGGATCTGGTCGCGTTCGGCGGCGGTGAGGGTGCGCGGGCGAGCTGCGGCAAAGCGGTCGTAGTCCTCACCCAGGCGTTGGCGCTCGGCGAGCGCCGCCTCCCAGTCTTTTTCCAGCTGGCGCACGACCAGCCGGTTCTCCGGCTCGGCCAGCCGGTACTGGCGCCGGGCCCGGTCGGCGGCGTAGTCGGCCCGCTCCAGGCGCTGCCGCCAGATCTGGTCCACCTGCGCCCGCTGCGCCTCGACCTGCTCGGCCGCGGCCAGGGAGACCTCCAACGCGACCGGGGCCATGGCCGCCAGCAGCAGCGCGGTGACGTAGGCGTCCAGGCAGCCGCCGGCCAGCTGCTGGCACCGCTCGGCACCGTATTCGACGGAATCGCGGGAACAGGCGTAGAACGAGACCATTTTCCCGCCGGACCCCCGCCGGTACTGCGCCGCCATCTTGCGGCCACACCGGCCGCAGACCACCAGCCCGCTGAGCAGGGCCGGGCCGTTACGCGCCGCGCCCGTGTTCTGCGCCCAGGACCGGTTGGCCTGCAATCGCTGCATGTTCCGCTCGTACTGCTCGACGCTGATGTAGGGCGGCAGCACCCCGGGCAGGTAGGCCACCCAGTCCTCGCGGGGTTGGCGCACCCGCCCGGTGTCCGGCCGCCCGGCCTTCCGCCGCCGGGGGTCCAGGCTGCTGCGGCCGTAGGTGTAGACCCCAGCGTAGGCCGGGTGGCGCAGCATGTTCTGGATCCCGGTCCGGCTGGGCCGGCGCCATTCCAGCTCGCCCCGGTCGGACCCCTCCCGCATGCGGACCCCGACCTGGATGTCGTTGTCGGCCAGGTGGGACAGCACCGCGTTCACCGTGCCGAACCGGTCGAAGAGCTCGAAGACCAGGCGCACCACGGCCTGGACCTGCTCGTCGGGGTCGCGCACCACCTCCCCCGAGGGCCGGCGCACGTAGCCGGTGGGCAGCGGCACCGCCAGCTGTCCGCGGCGGGCCTTGCTCACCCGCCCGGACCACATCCGCTGCCGGATCAGGAACAGCTCGGCCTGGCTGATCGTCCCCTTGAGCCCCAGCAGCAGCCGGTCGTTGTGGTCGTTGGGGTCGTAGACCCCGTCGGTGTCGGCGAGCAGGGTCCCCGAGATGGCGCACAGCTCGAGTAGCTGGTGCCACTCCCGGCCGCTGCGGGCCAGCCGGGACATCTCCGCGCCCACCACGATGCCCACGTGGCCCAGCCCGACCTCGGCGACCAGCCGGGCGAACCCCGGCCGGTCGGCCACCCCCGACGCCGAATACCCAAGGTCGTCGTCGATGACCAGTACCCGCGACCGGGCCCACCCCAACGCCACCGCCCGCTCGGCCAGCCCGTACTGCACCCGGGTCGACTCGCCGTGGTGCTCGACCTGCGCGAGGGTGGACTGGCGGACGTACACCGCCGCCAGAAGATCAAGATGCTGTGGCTGCACCGTGCCGTGCAGCCGCTCCCACGGCAGGGTCGCCGTGCTCACCCCGCTCACCTCCGCCCCCGCTCGCCGGCGCCGCCCGTTCGACCAGCAGGCTCAGCAGGCGCCGCACGGCCACCCGGTTCATTTCCGGGAATTCCTCCCACGGCGGGACGTCCATCGCCGAGCCCGCCTTCGGGGAGGCATGGTTGTACGTGCTGATACTCCAGCAAACCTCCCTCTCCTTCGTTGCTTTCTTCGTCGATCTGCGCATTCCGCAGCCGCTGGACGGCCGCTACCAGCGCCAACAGGGCGTCAACCCCGATCACGGGAGCGTTCATTCCCTCCGCCCCCGACGAATTTATGCGTGCAGTGCGGCTTGCTCCTTGAGCGGCGCTACAGCGCGTTCAAGGGCCCGCTCGCCGTCGACCCGCTCTACGTCGAGAACAACCAGCGGATCCACGGGCTGCTACACGTCGTCGGCCTAGCGCTGCTGCTGTTCTCCCTGATCGAGCGCCAGGCCCGCCGCGCCGCCGGCCCGACCGGGACGGTCGCCGGCCTCTACGCCCGCCGCCCGGCCAGGCCCACCGGCCGCCTCATCCTCGAAGCCCTCGCCGACCTGCGCCTCGTGCCTGCCCACGGCGGCCAGCCCGCCTACATCCCCCGACCCACCCCGCTGCAGCAGCGCGTGCTCGACCTCCTCGGAGTCGACCCAACCAAACCCCCGTGATCAAGAAACGGGCTGGTCAAAGCGCCTTTCCCGAACGTGCGGAGTACAGGTCACCCAGCCGGGCAAGCCCGGTCGGAGCGCGGAGGCGTAAGGTTCCCACGTTCCCCACAGGAGCCAGGATCGGACTCGCGCCACCTACATGCCGAACGCCGCCCGGGCAGTAAACGGGTATCCCCCGGACTCATCCCGAAGCCTTGATCACAACCTCGGTTCTGACGTTGTCCATATTCTTTCGACACTTCGACAGTGGTTCGCTCTCGCTCGCCTTCCCGAACCGCACCTGACCCGGTCGTCCCCGGGCCTTTTCCGTCACGCTCACGACCCCGCCCGTTGAGGCGACGCCGCTGACGGTGGTTTGCGCCCACCACCCGCATGGCGACCACGGAGGGCCATACCTCCATCTCCCATGGAGCACCGCTCCAGAAGATCCCTGTCTATCTCAAGATCAGAGTCCCCCTTCACGCTCGTGGCGCAAGATCAACGAATACGAAGGGAGT
>NZ_CAKJTM010000094.1:0-17620 GCF_917627345.1 Protofrankia sp. CiP3
CGACAGGCGATTACGCGTTTACGGCACGAGCAGGCGACTATGCGTTTACGACGTTGTCATTTCCACGGCCCAGATGCATCATGATCGAATTTTGCCGCGGCTGGCGGGCCGCCTGACCCGCCGTCAGCGGCGTCGCCGGTCGGCCGCTCACTGGTGGACAACGGGTAAGCATGCTGGGTGAGCGGTGAACAGGTTGGTGAGCAGGTTGGGTGAGCGTGGCGCGTGCGCCTCGGTGAGGCTGGCGGATGAGGCTGGCGGGCGCTGAAGGTTCGTTGTGATTTCGCTGCGTACCTGATTCCCTCGTTGCGAGGGCGGTCCGTTGATCTGCGCCCGGTGAGAACTGTGACCGTTTCGTTGGCGCGCGGACGGGCGGATCCCCTGTGCAGGCAACCTTCGTCGACCTACGCTCAGTTCGATGACGCGGTTCGCGGATCGTGACGGTGGCACGGGGGGACGGCATCGATCACCCTGGGGGAGATCGGGCCGGATCCTTCCTATCCGTTGGGGGCGCATCGTCGCCGCGGCCACGGCGTTGCTGATCGTCGTGGGGGTGGGCGCGTGGCTGCGCTTCCGGCCGGCCGGGGCGCAGGCGGTCCCACCGCACGAGCCCGCGGCCGTCGCGGTGACAGGGGCCTCCGGCGCCGTCGCCAGGGGCGTAACCACGCCGCCCACCCCCGTCGACACGGGCCGCGGCAGCGTGAACGAGGCCACGGCCGGCGGCGCTCCCAGCCCCACCGGACGATCGACAATGCCGCTGCCGGTGGTCGCCGCCGACGGCGGCGCCCGGATCATCTCCCCCACGGCAACCGCGGCCTCGGTCGCGAGCCTGGTGTTCGCGCCCGGCACGGTCGGCTTCGGCTCGGTCAACTCCTCGGCCACGGTGGAACTGCGCAACACCGGTACCACCGCCGTCGATTACCGGTTCGCGGCAGCCCCGGCCTGGCTCACCATCGCCCCTTCGGCCGGCGCGGTCGCCGCGGGTGGCCGCGCGACAACTGTTTTTTCCCTCGACCGCGCCGCCGCACCGGTTGGCACGGTGGATATCGCGGTCGCGGTCGCCGCTCGCGGCGGCGGGGCAGCGGCCGACAGCCGCGGGGCGATTCGGGTGACCGCGACCGTGTCCGGTCCGCCCGCCATCGACTCGGTCGCCGCGGTCCCGTCGATCGTCTACCCGCTGGGATGCGCGTCCGCGTCCAGCCCGGCCCAGTCGACGGTGTCGGTGCGGGCGACCGACTCGACCGGTGTTTTCGGTGTACGGCTGGTAGCCCGGCTGCCGGATGGCCGGACGACGACCACCTCCCTCGATCTTGACAGCGCGACCGGGCAGCAGTCCGCTTGGTCAGGGCCGGTCGGGCCATCGACCACCGCTGGTCCGTTGTCCTTCACCGTCACGGTCACCGACCTCAACGGTTTGCATGCCGACTCCACAGGTTCCCTGGACGTGCGGGAGTGTCCCGCCCCGGCCGGGTGAGGGGCGTCGCGGGGCCGATGTCCCCGGCTGCCGGATCATGGACCTTGCGCCACTGCGGACGTGACAGAGGCATTAAGCTCCGCGTATGGCATCGGTGTCGCTGTCCAAGGGCGGCAATGTGTCGCTCAGCAAGGTCGCTCCGAACCTCACGGCGGTGACCGTCGGTCTGGGCTGGCAGGTACGCCAGACCTCCGGCGCAGATTACGATCTTGATGCGAGCGCGATTGTCGTCAACAACCTGGGCAAGGTTCTGTCCGACCAGTACTTCGTCTTCTTCAACAACCTGATGAGCCCCGACGGGGCCGTGAAGCACCTGGGTGACAACCTTGTCGGTGGTGGCGGCGGCGATGACGAGCAGATCACCGTTGAGCTGTTCGCGCTCACCCCGCAGGCGTCCAAAGTCGTCTTCGCGGTGTCGATCTACGATGCGGAGTCGCGCCGGCAGACCTTCGGCCAGGTTCGGGACGCGTTCATCCGGGTGGTCGACTCGACGGCCGGCACGGAGATCGCCCGTTACGATCTCACCGAGGATGCCTCCACCGAGACGGCGATGATTTTCGGGGAGCTCTACCGCCACGCCAACGAGTGGAAGTTCCGCGCGGTTGGCCAGGGCTATGCCTCCGGCCTGCGGGGGATCGCCCTCGACTTCGGGGTCAACGTCTCCTGAGCGCCTTTGCGGGCCACTGCGGCTGCCAGCAGGGGCGTAGGAGAGCGGCGAGCTCCGACAGCACCGGTGGCCCGAGCCGAACGTGGGCGAGCCCTTCCCGTCGCGGGAGCGCGGTCGCCTGCCGGGCTACGAGGCACGTCGGCCCTGATCGTGAGGTCGGTTTTGATCGCCGCGTTTGGCAACGACCATGACACGTACGGTAAGGGTATTGGCGTCTACCTGGTAGAGGATCCGCCAGGCTGGGCCGGCCGCCTCCCACATGGTGGAGCGCGACTCCGGCAGGGGGGTCCCGGCCTTGCGGGGATCGTTGCGCAGCGGCCCATGGAAGAATCGGCGGATCTCGCCCGCTGTTCTGTCCGGCAGCCGTTCCAGGTCGCGCTCGGCCGACGCGGAGACGGTCACTTCGTGTCGTGTGCTCATGCTGTCCCGCCGTCCGCGGGCGCGCCCAGCGGGAGGATCGGCGTCGGGCATATCCGGTTGTTCACACCGTGATCGTAGAAGTCTTTGTTGCCGGTTGTCGCAGGTTCCGGCGGCCAGCCCGAGCCTTTCCCCGGCAGCTCGGCCGCGGCGCGGGCCGCGGTGACCTGATGCCAGCCGAACGCGGCGGCCGGGGGGAACAGCAGCAGTGCGGGCAGCATGTAGCGGTAGTCGAAACACACGGTTGCCGACGGGATGACCAGCAGGGCCATGCCCGCGGTGATGAGCAGCGCGCAGTCGGCTCGGATCCGCCCGGTTTCGCCGTGCTCCCCGTTACGCGATGCCCGGGACCGACGCGGGACCCCGGCGGCGGCACCGAGCACGGCCAGTACGGCCAGCGCGCCCAGCGCGGGCCCGGGGGTGTAGACGTGGTGCTGGTAGGCCCGCAGGAACGCGGCCGGCGCCGGGGCCACGCCACGGGCGGCCCCGCCACCGTCGAAGGTCACGAGTGGCGCGCTGGTGTTCCAGTAGGCGGGCACCGGGCCAGCGGGGAAGCGCCAGGTACCGACAGGCCAGTCACGCGGGCCGGACCGCCGCCCGGGTGCGAAGTAGTGGGCCACGTCGCCGAGCACCATCCGGGCGTAATCCTCCGGCTGGTGCTCGATGACCTGGTGGGCGAAGTCAGCCAGGGCGGCCTTTTTCGCGGCCTCGGGAAGGCCGACGGTGAAGCGGGGGCTGTGGTGGTTCCACACGTAGTAGTTCGGGCCGGGCCGCTCGCCCGGCGGGTGGGGAGAGCACAACTGATTCGTCGACGGGGTGAGATCGAGGCGTGCGCAGTCGGCGATGGGCGCGACCCGGCCGTAGAGCCAGTAGGTGTCGCCACCGGTCAGTGCGTAGGAACCGTGTGTCGCGTGAAACCAGAACATGTACCCGAGCAGCGGTACGGCCAGCGTCCCGGCGAACGCAACCGATCGTGACCATCCGACCCGTCGGGCGACGAGGTAGAGCAGCGCCAGTAGCCCGAGGGCGATACCGACCGTGCGGACGAGCGCGGCGAGCGCGAGCATGCCGCCGGCGAGCCCGCAGGCCCACGGCGACGGTTGCGGGTTCCACAACAGGGCGACGACCCCGGCGACCATCAGGACGTCGAACAATGTTTCCGCCATGACGAAGTGTTCGATGTTCACCTGGTAGGCGTCCAGGAGCACCGGCGCCGCCGCGAGTGCCGCGACGCCAGGCGCGATACCGCGGTGCGTGAGAAGCGCGTAGAGGACAAGCCCGAGCGCCACACCGAGGGCGTGTTGAACGGCGGGCACCACCCACAGTTCGCCGGTCCCGGCCAACGCGCGCAGCATGACCGGGTAACCCGCGGGCCGGACCGAATCCGGCGTGAGGTGCCGGGCGAGCTGGAGATAGGCGTAGGAGTCGCCGGCAAATTCAAAAGCGGGCCGGTAAGCGACCATCGCGAGCACCCGTAATGCGCTGGCCAGGCTGGCCAGAAGGATTATCAGGCAGTGCCGTCGCAGGTCAGCCGGGCGTATGCCGAACATCGGCAGCAGGGCGCGCCAGCCGGCGGGGATGGTTTTCATGCATGTATCGCGAAATACACCCGAAAGGACTTCGCCTCGAACGGACGAGGCTGCGGCAGCCGCTGCCGCGCTGCTGCCGTGCTGCCCCCTGCCGTGCTGCCCGCTGCCGCCGCACGGGCCGGCGCCGCGAGTGCTGTCGTGGCCCGGACGTCGGCAGTGCCCGCGTCCGGGCCGTATGGCGGCTGATACCTCAGCATCTTCATCGACATGAACCGCTCTGTAGGTACCCGTGCGGGTCGCCCGCGGGGCCGCGAGATCCCGGCCGGCCGCCAACGGGCCGGGTACGGGCCTGTAATGGGTCCAGGAAAAGGTACCGAAGACGTTTTCCCGCCATCAGGCGGCATCGATATATCCGATATCTGTCACCGGGTAGTTTCAACGTGTTGATTGCTGGTAGTGGTGGTCGCGACAGAGCAGCGGTCGGCTACGAAGCGCGTCGAGTTGTGGCTCTCTCGTCATCCAGCGATCCGCGCATCTACCCATGAAGCATGCTGCTTGTGAACTCCGTCCGCAGCCGAACTCGATGTACATCCGAAGTGCGTCCACATGGGAACCATGTCCACCGCGAAGACAGGCAGGTCGATGTGACGTCCGTTACCTGGGGGCGTAATCTTCTGTGACTGTGCGAGGAACAACGGTTTCTGGAGATCCATCGACAAGGACGTCGGCGAGTTCACAGGTACCCACCGCGTCTCACCTGCCCGGCCCGGCGAGCTGTCCGCACTCCCCGGCCTGTCCTTCCGCCGCCAGTCCCGACCGGGACGCCGCGCGGGTCACGATTCGACACTACGATCAGGGATGGAGCCTGCTGTGCAATGGCGTGATCTTGTTTGACGACACAGGGGAGATTCTGCCGACAGGGGGCACCATCGAGCCCCGGCGAGGACTTCCGAGCCTGGTGAGCAGCGCTGCCGCGGCGGTTGTGACACGCCACCAGACAGCCCTGCCGACACCGCGTAGCCGCACTGCCTGACGCGGCCCGCCAGCAGCGGGGCCTCGTCACCGGAAGCGGGCTGGCCGCGGACGGGGCACGATTGCCGCTCTCGGTCGTTTCCGGCGTGGACCGGGCCGTCTTCGCCCGGCTTGCCGCTGTTCGTCCGCTGCTCGACCCGATCCTGCCGGGCCTGTCCCGGGCTGGCGACCACGGCCTGCTGTGGTGGGGGACAGCGGTGGTGCTTGGCGTCAGCAGAGGACGGCGCAGGCGAGCGGCCTTTCGAGGCGTGCTGGCCCTCGGGCTCGCCAGCGCGACCGCGAACGGACCAGCCAAGGTGGTGTTCCGCCGGGGCCGTCCTGATCAGAACGGCGTACCGCTGCGCCGCCGGCTCCGCCGGGATCTCACAACTTTTTCCTTTCCCTCCGGCCATGCCGCCTCCGCCGCGGCGTTTGCCACCGCGGCCGCGATGGACGCGCCGGTCGCGGCGATCCCGGTCGGGATCCTCGCTTCGGCGGTGGCCTTTTCCCGGGTCTATGTCGGCGTCCACTACCCGAGTGACGTTCTCGCGGGTGTCGCCATCGGGATTACGGCGGCGCTGGCGACGACCAAGGTCATGCCCAGGCGTCCGTACACTCCGGTGCGGGCTCGTCCGGCTCCACCATCGGTGCCGACGTTACCCGACGGCGCGGGCCTGGTGGTTGTCGTCAACGAACAGGCTGGCGGTGGTCACAACCATGACATCCTGGCGGTCATCGGCGCTTTCCTTCCCCAGGCGGAGATCCTGCGGGCGGGCGCCGACGGCGAGCTGAGACAGGCGCTGCTCGCGGCCGCGCGGCGCGCCAGGGTGCTCGGCGCGGTAGGCGGCGACGGGACCGCCGCCGAGGCCGCCCAGGTCGCGCTGGACCACGGCCTGCCGCTCGCCCTCTTCCCCGGTGGCACTCTCAACCACTTCGCCACCGACCTGGGTCTCGGCTCCGCCGAGGCCACGGCGCGCGCGGTGCGAAGCGGTACGGCGGTCAGCGTTGACGTCGGGCGTATCGACGGCGTCCGGCCGATTGGGAGCCGATTCGGGCACATCTACCTCAACACCGTGAGTATCGGCAGTTATCCGGACATGGTCGCCATCCGGGAGAAGCTCGAGGCCAGGATGGGCAAGTGGCCGGCTATGGCATTCGCGCTGGTCTCGGTGCTGCGGCGCGAACCGGCGGTTCAGGTGGAGATCAACGGGCGCCAGCGCCGGCTGTGGCTGGTTTTCGTGGGTAATGGGATCTACCGGCCGGACGGGTTTGCCCCGACCTACCGCGAGCGTCTGGACGAGGGGCTTCTGGACCTCCGTCTTGTCGACGGCAAATCCCCGTTCGCCCGGACGCGGCTGGCGGGAGCCATCCTGACCGGTTCCCTTGGCCGGAGCCGGGTCTACGAGCAGACATCGGTCAAGCGGGTGCGGCTGCTGTCCAGGCAGGGGCCGTTGTCCTTCGCGCACGACGGCGAGGTCGGCACGGAGATCGTCCATTTAACGATCACTACGAATGCCGTTCGCCTGATGATCTATCGGGAGGAAGATCCCGGCCCGGCTGTCGCCGTTCGCCGCCGTGGCGGTTCTGCGGCGGGATGAGCGTGTGCAGCGGTGCCGTCAGGCTGGCGAGCGTATCCGGGTCGAGGATGTCCTGGACGAGCAGCGCGCAGGCGAGATCGGCACACAGCTCCATGACACGCTGGTCGGCAGCGGCGTCATCGGTATTGATCATGTTGCGGCAGGACGGGCACAGCCGCCAGAACCCCTCGGCGGCGCTGCGCCGGACCAGAGTCCACACGCGCCGGCGACCGGTACGCACGGCGCTGTTGAAGGCGGTTTCCATCGCATCCCGGTGCTCGCTCTCGTCGCGGGTGAGCGCGGTGACGAGCAGGCAGTCGTAGACCCGGAGGCTGTCGGCATCGTGGCAACGGCGCGCGAGCACCGGCAGCGCCGCGAGGACCCGCTTGACCTCGGATCCGAAAGGGCCGAGGTCCGGTTCGTGGCCTCGGCCGCGCGGGTAGACGGCACGCCACGGTCGCGTCAGCGCCGCGTACTCCGACCGCGTGAGGATCGGTTTTGCGTAGGCGGCGGCGATTGCGTCACGAATTGCCTTGAGCGCGGTCGCGGTGATGCCCGGATCGACCGTCACGTAGTCGTCGATGCCCGCGAGGTCATCGGCGTAGATGGCCGAGAGCGCGTCGAAGGCGGCGAGAACCTCGACGACCAGCGGGGCGTCCGGTGAGAGCGCCTTGTCCCGCGCGGCGGCGAGCTGTGAGGTGTTGTGCCAAGCCGACGCGAGCTGGTTGAGCTCAGCGTCACTGGTATGTACCAGTTGCGTGAGGATGGTGAGAATACCACGCAGGTTGGGGTGATCCTCCAGCCGGTTGATCCGACGTGACCGCAGAATCATGTTTTTTTCCCGAGTGTTATGCGGGCCACCTCACGACCTCGCGTTCAGGTAGTAACGCCAGGTAACAATTGTGTTGCTGGTAACCGATGACATCTGTTTCGCCGAGCTGTCGGCAGCCGTCACATCGCCTCCTCGGAGGCACTCACGTTGCGTTTGGACCACCTGGCCAACAGCCTCAGGGGCTGGTGGGGCAGCGATAGCGCGATCATAGCTCTTTCGGGTTCCCGGCAGCCCCCCAGGGCCGGGAGGGGCGATGGTGCTGCAATCATCAGAGCCCGCCTGGCCGGACGATGACCGTGCGGCCAGGACGGTCATCGTCCGGCCGGAGACCCTTGGGACCCGCCGCTCGGGACCGTCCTGACCGCGAGGTGAGGACGAATACGTTGGACCATGGTCTGGGGGCATCCACGTGGGACGCACTCTACGACAACTCGCGAGCTGAGAGTAGCTGCACCAATGGTAGCGGACAGGTATAGATGAGTGACAAGAAAGGGTAGGACGGGACTGTGACTGATATCTCGATGTCGCGAGGAACGGCGATTGCCGTCAGGCGCTCGGACAGCCGGGCCGTCACCCGAAAGCCATGGCTGGAGTCGCGCCACTCGTTCGCGTTCGGTCGTCACTATGACCCTGCCAATACCCACTTCGGCCTGCTGCTGGTCAACAACGATGACAGCATCGCTCCTGGTGGTGGTTTCAGCACCCACGCGCACCGGGACATGGAGATCGTGACCTGGGTCCTCGAGGGTGAGCTTACGCATACCGATTCCACCGGAAGCAGCGGTGTGATCAGCCCCGGGATCGTCCAGCGCATGAGCGCGGGCACCGGGATCCTGCACGCGGAACTGAACGCGGCGGTGGGCTCCGAAGCGCGGGAACCTGTCCCAGGAGATCCCGGTATAGTCCGCTTTATCCAGATGTGGGTGATTCCGGACATAGCGGGGATCACCCCTGGCTACGCCCAGATGGATGTGACGGACGCGCTCGCCGCGGGTGACCTGGTGGCGGTGGCCGGCGGCGGCGGTTCGCGGGCGGCGGTTGACATTCGGCAGAACAACGCCATCCTGCATGGCGCACGCCTGCCCGAGTCCGGCTGCGTGCGGCTGCCGGCCGCGCCATGGGTACATCTGTTCGTCGCGCGTGGCACGGTTACGTTGGAGACCTCTGGTGATCTCACCGCTGGTGACGCGGCCCGGATCCGAGGCTGTGACGGGCTTGTGGTCAGCGCGTCGGCCGGGCCGGCGGAAATCCTGGTCTGGGAGATGCACGCCACCCTCGGCCGGTGAGAGCACCCGCCGTCGGCATCCCGGATCGGGATGCCGACGGCGACCACTAGTCACGCAGTCCGTAGCGGCGGATCGCGTCCTCGACGACGGCGGTCTTGACCGAGCCGTGGCGCGCCAGCGCCTCCAGCGTCGCCACCGTGATCGATTGGGCGTCCACGTGGAAGTGGCGACGCAATGCCGCCCGGGTGTCGGAGCGCCCGTAGCCGTCGGTGCCGAGGGAGGAGTAGTCCTGTGGAATCCACCGCGAGATCTGGTCCGGTACCGCCCGCATCCAGTCACTTACGGCAATCACTGGTCCGGGTGCCCCTTCCAGGAGACGGGTCGCGTATGGCCGGCGTTCCACCGAATCCGGATTCAGCAGATTGTGTTCCTCGCAGCTGAGAGCCTCCCGGCGCAGCTCGTTCCAGGAGGTCACCGACCACACGTCCGCTTCCACGCCGAAATCGTTCGCCAGCAGCTCCTGGGCCTCCAGCGCCCACCGCATACCGGTGCCGCTGGCCAGCAGCTGTGCGCAATGCGGTGCCGCGCCTGACGCGATCTCCGCCGGCGACCGAGCGGTCAGGCCAGCGTCGGCGAACGGCCGGAACAGATACATACCGGCGAGGATCTGTGCCGGGTCGATCCCGGCCGGTTCGGCCGGCTGCGGGAAAGGCTCGTTGTAGACGGTCAGATAGTAGAAGACGTTTTCGTCGCGCTCGCCGTACATGCGGTCGAGGCCGTCGCGGACGATGTGGGAGACCTCGAAAGCAAACGCGGGATCATAGGCCACGCAGGCCGGGTTCGTCGAGGCGAGCAGCAGCGAATGGCCGTCCTGGTGCTGGAGCCCCTCACCGTTGAGAGTGGTGCGCCCGGCGGTGGCGCCGAGCAGGAACCCGCGGCCGAGCTGGTCACCGAACGCCCACATCTGGTCGCCGGTCCGCTGAAATCCGAACATCGAGTAGAAGACGTACACCGGGATCATATGGACCCCATGGGTGGCATACGCGGTGCCCGCGGCTATGACCGAACCCATCGAGCCGGCTTCGTTGATGCCCTCGTGCAGCATCTGGCCGGATTCGGACTCCTGGTAGGAGAGCAGCAGGTCGCGGTCGACCGCCTCATAGCGCTGCCCGTGTGGTGAGTATATTTTGGCGGTCGGGAACATGGCGTCCATACCGAAGGTACGGGCTTCGTCCGGGATGACCGGGACGAAGTGGGCGCCTATCTCCTTCGTCTTCAGTAGATCCTTGAACAGGCGGACGAAGGCCATGGTGGTCGCCACCGGCTGTTTGCCCGAGCCCCGTCGTAGATCATCGAAGATTGATTTCGGTGGCTGGGGAAGGGGCCGCGCCAGCACGACCCGCCGGGGGAGCGAACCGTCGAGGGCGGCCCGTCGCTCCCGCATGTACTGGATCTCGTCCGAATCCGGGCCGGGATGGAAGTACGGGGGCAGATCCAGCTCGAGATCGGCGTCGGGAATTTCCAGGTAGAGGCGGTCGCGGAATTCCTTCAGCTCGCCCTTGGTGAGCTTTTTCATCTGGTGCGTGGCATTACGGGCCTCGAAGTCCTTGCCCAGCGTCCAGCCTTTGATGGTGTGGGCGAGGATGACCGTGGGCTGGCCGGCGTGCTCGGTCGCGGCCTTGTAGGCGGCATAGAGCTTGCGGTAATCGTGACCGCCGCGTGAAAGTTTGCGCAGGTCGTCGTCGGAAAGGTCCTTGACCATGCGGCGCAGCCGGGCGTCCGCCCCGAAGAAGTGCTCCCGGATGTAGGCTCCGGACGACGTCGTGTAAGTCTGGAACTGGCCGTCCGGCGTCGTGTTCATGCGGTGTACCAGGACCCCGTCGGTGTCCTGGGCGAGCAGGGGGTCCCAGTCGCGCCCCCAGACCACCTTGATGACGTTCCAGCCGGCACCGCGGAACAGGGATTCCAGCTCCTGCATGATTTTGCCGTTGCCGCGTACCGGGCCGTCGAGACGCTGCAGATTGCAGTTCACGACGAAGATCAGATTATCGAGTTCCTCCCGGGCCGCGATGCCGAGGGCACCGATTGATTCGGGCTCGTCCATCTCGCCGTCGCCGAGGAAGGCCCATACCCGGCTGCGCGAGGTGTCCTTGATTCGCCGGTTCAGCAGGTACCGGTTGAACCGGGCCTGATAGATGGCATGGATCGGTCCGAGGCCCATCGAGACCGTCGGGAACTCCCAGAAGCCGGGCATCAGACGTGGGTGTGGGTATGATGAAAGCCCGTCCGCCTCGCTCTCACGGCGGAAGGCGTCAAGAGAGCCGGCGGTCAGCCGGCCCTCGAGGAAGGCTCTGGCGTAGATTCCCGGCGAGGCGTGGCCCTGGACGAAGATCTGGTCGCCGGAGTCGCTGCCCGGCCCTGCGGTCAGGTTGTCCTTACCGCGGAAGAAGTGGTTGAATCCAACCTCGTAGAGCGCGGCGCTTGAGGCATAGGTGGCGATATGACCGCCAACGCCGTATTCGGGCCGATTTGCCCGGCTTACCATGATTGCCGCGTTCCATCGGATATACGCGCGTATGCGCCGTTCGATGTGCTCGTCGCCCGGAAACCACGGCTCCCGCTCCGGCGGAATGGTGTTGATGAAGTCGGTGCTGGTGAGCCCAGGCACACCGACGGCCTTCTCCCGGGCCCGCTCCAGCAGCTTGAGCATGAGGAATCTTGCCCGACCGCGGCCCTGCTCGTCGATCACTGAGTCCAGGGAATCCAGCCATTCGCTGGTTTCGGACGGGTCGATGTCCGGCAACTGGCTGGGAAGCCCATCGGTGATGACCGAGAACCTCCTGCCGCTGTCCTTCGCCACGCGTTCTCCCTGCCGTCACTTGGTCGTTGTTCGCATGTTCGGTCGCGAGTAGGTCCCCTTCCATCGTGCTCTGCGCGGGCCGTCTCGTCACGCGCCCCCCTGGTTACCTGCCGGTAGGGACGCGGGTCGGCGGCCGGGGCGCAAGCGGCGGCGACCCGCCGCGACAGGTACGGCGCCACCGGCCGATCGGCCCGCCACCGATGCGCCGGATTTGTGAAACCGCTGGGGACAATGGCTGACGACGACGACGGATGGCGGCGGGGGCGAAGGGGATTCATGGAGACGACGACGCTGTCGGTGCGCACCGGTGCCGAGGAATGTGTTTGTGATCTCACAGCTGCGGCACGACGATTCGTGACCGGTCGTGGGAGCGGCCTGCTGTCCGTGTTCGTCCCGCATGCGACTGCCGGACTCGCGATCCTTGAGCTCGGGTCGGGCAGCGACGCGGATCTTCTTGCCGCGCTTGCGGGGCTGTTGCCAGTTGATTATAAATGGTATCACGCACACGGGTCAGATGGTCACGGAAGGTCACACGTATTGCCCGCGTTGATCGCACCATCGTTGACCGTTCCGGTTCTCGATGGTCGCCTGCTGCTCGGGACATGGCAGTCCATCGCATTGGTTGATCTCAACGTGGACAATCCCGAACGCACGGTTCGGCTCTCGTTCCTGTCCGGATGAGAGGGCGAGGGCGACACCTTTGTCCACAACTACCGGCGTGGCACTTGCGCTGCCCGGGGGTGCTCCGGTGGACTAGGTCTACGGCGACGCGGGCGGTAGGTGGATCGAAAGTCCACCGCGCGGCCCAGCCGTTGCACGCGGACAGCGTGTCCGTGTGCTGCTGACACGAGCAGGAGGTTGTTGAGGGTGAGTCCGACCGCGGCGAACGCCGAGGGTCAGCGGCGTGCGGAACGTCTGGGTATCACGCCAGGGGTACTGGTTCAGTCGCTTAACGAAGACGATGACATCGCCCATGATCTTCTAGGTGCCGTCACCTCTGTCAGCGGAACGGAACTCGTCCCGGAGGACTCCGACGATGTGGTCGACGTTGTACTGCTGTGGTGGCGGGACGACGACGGCGACCTCGTGGAGGCGCTCATCGACGCGCGCCGCCAGCTGTCCGAGGCTGGGGTGATCTGGCTTCTGACGCCGAAGGCCGGCAGACGGGGGCATGTCGAACCCAGTGACGTCCTGGAGGCGGTACCGACCGTTGGCTTGGTGCAGACCAGCACCGTGAGCGTTGCCGCGGAATGGGCCGGAATGCGTCTGGCCGCACCGAAGTCCCAACGGATCCGGCATCGTTAGAGCCCGTTGTGAATCTTGTGTTCGGGCCGCGAGTCGCGTCCAGGTGCTTCCTGGCACGGAGGAAGGCCGCACCGATACCGGATGAGCCGTATCGGTGCGGCCGACAACGAAGCCGGGTGCCGGCTGGGCGTGGATCGCCCGGACAGAAGATCTGAAACAGGTTCTTGGCGTCCCTTGGGACCCCGGTCGCCGGCCAGATCCGGTGGCGGCCGGGGGCGTACGGGCCGCCCGTTGGGCCGCGGCGGCCGGTGAGCAGGGCCGGCTGTGGGTGGGTGTGTATCAAGGCCGGGCGGGCAGGGGGACCTGCTGCCCTTCGACCGCGCCCGGGTACCGGTCCCAGATGCGGTTGATCTCACCTTGCAGGTTCAGTGGGCCACAACCGAGAAGAAAGACGGTGAACGCGGCTCCGATTCGTAGCGGGGGCAGGCCCGCCGCTTGTTGTGCTTGGCGTACGTGCGCACACAGTCGCCAGATGGTGATGAACGGTGGAAAGATGAGGAAGACGCCGAGCGTCACCGCAAGCACCGGCCGGATCGGATCGATCATGTTTCGTCGGTCATACTCGTTGATCTCTCTGGTGATCTTATAGATCCAGATGATGCTGTATATACCAAGAGTGATGAGAGGAAGACCGAGCCAGACGGCGAAGGGACTGCGGCGTTTGCCGTAGATGCCGGTATCTGCCGGCTGCGGGTAGCCGCTGGGAGCGGGTGTTGTCGAACCCGGGTTCGCGCGGCCGGGGACCGGCGGCCCACCGGGCTGGGGCACACCGGTGAGCCGGGCGTCGCGTTCGGGCCTGCCGCCCGGCGGACGCGGGCGGCGGGGCTGGTCGTGCTCATCGACGCGCCGCGGCCCGCATGGCTGCTGGCCCCTGTGGGGCTGGCCGTACGGACTGAGGTTCTGGTCGGTCACCGCGTTCCCCTGTTCCGTGTACCGCTCGGTGTACCGTCGGCCGCCCGGTCGCAACTGATCACAGTAGTGCCCCGGTGAGTCGTGCATGGTCATCACAGATGGTCTAGGGCGTGGCGGCTTCGGCCGCGTCCAGTCCGATGGCCGACGAAGCGACCGAGGTAGCGGATTTTTACCCGGAGCGACGTAACAGGGCAAATATTACTGGTTGTGATATTCGCATGTGAGACTTCGGACGCGTCGCTTCCGCATGGTTAGCTGGCCGGCGTGTACCTTCGGCCTGCCGTGGCGGATGTCAAGGCTGATCAGGTGGCATGCTGGGTGCGCATGGTCGACCGCCCTTTCCTGACGGGACACCGTCCGCTGTCGAGAGGATTGCCCAGTGGCCGTAGAGGTGGGCACCGCTGCCCCAGATTTCACTTTGCGTGATCAAAATAACGAGGAGGTTGCGCTCTCGGAGTTCCATGGGCGTCGTAACGTTGTGCTTTTGTTTTACCCGCTCACTTTTACCGGCATCTGCCAGGGCGAGCTCTGCGCGGTCCGTGACGACCTCTCGTCATTCCAGAACGACGATGTGCAGCTGCTCGCCATCTCCGTCGACTCGCCTTACGCGCACAAGGTGTGGGCCGATCGCGAGGGCTATGACTTCCCGCTGCTCGCGGACTTCTGGCCGCATGGCGAGGTTGCGCGCAGTTACGGTGTGCTGGAGGAGAGCAAGGGCTTCGCGGTGCGGGCGACCTTCGTCATCGACAAAGAGGGCATCGTGCGCTGGAGGGTTGTCAACGGGCCTGGCGAAGCACGCGACCATGCCGACTATCTGAAGGCGCTCGCGGCCCTGTAATCTGCCCCCGATCGTCCCGTCATCCCGCCAGGTGTCAGACCGCACCGCAATCATCATCCGGTATGTCACTGGTGGTCCTGAGGGAGTTGGCCGGCCGCCGGGCATGCGATCATGAATCCGCGCCCGGCGGCCTTGAGGGAGTTAGTAGTCGCGCGATGCCGTGTTTTCGTTGTCACGTCCGTCAGACCGATCCCGCGCGCGGGTCCAGCCCATGGCGACGGGCGGTGGTCGACGGTGAACAGGTTCTGTTCTGCCCGCCATGCCAGCAGGTGACGGGATGGTCGGAGGTTCTTGACCGGTGCGATGGCTGCGGCTCCACCCAGCTGGCCAAGGCCCTTGGCGCGGTCTCGTGCCGGGACTGCGGCCGGGAGAGCTCGCCGGTGTCGGCTGGCGAGGGTCTTTCGGTTGCCGCTCCCCAGCTGCCGCGGGGGAGCGCCCGTAGGCAGTCCATGCCTGTGTCTCCCGATCTCAGCGACGAGATCGGGGCCGCGCTCGCGCGGGTGCTGGGCCGTGCCGTGACATAACCGCGGCCACCTGTCCGCGCCCTGCCCCTGCCCCCGACCAGGTGGCTGGCGGCGTCGGGGCTCGTGGCAAACTGGTGCGGCACCGGTTCCCCACGGGAGGGCGATGTTGCGTACCCTTACGAGGGGCCGGGGCGCGTAGCTCAGCGGGAGAGCGCTCGCCTTACAAGCGAGTGGTCGCAGGTTCGATCCCTGCCGCGCCCACCAGCACGAACGCCGACGGGACGAAGGTCGAACCCGGACTGGAACAGCAGCGGGGGACATCTCACGCGGCCGGCGGAGAGTCGCGGGCCACCCCGAGGACACAGATGTGGCGTGCTCGGGCCGACGACCGCCGGTACCCTCGTCTCGTAGCTCTGCTGAGTCGGACACGATAGAGGGGGTCGCGATGCGGGCTCCTCGTCGTCGACGGCCACGCAGCTCGACCCGGCTGACACCCGCCGATCCGGGGCAGCTGGTTGACCTGGCCGCGCGGGTTTCCTATACCCCGAGTCCTGAGCACAAGGATTACATGACCAGCGCTGGGCCGGGGAAGCTGCGAAGCGACGCGTCGGCGTGCCCACGTGATCTCGCGCTCGACGAGGTCACCAAGTGGCTGCACGACGCGATGCGGGCCGGCAATGTTCAGCGCGTACGTCGAGGGTGACTTCCCGCGCTATGGGTGGACGCGGGCCGGGGAACGCGTCTATGAGGTGCGGCTGTGTAACTCGGGCTCCGGCGAGTACAAGAGGTATCCGATCCTTCCCGAGGAAGCTCCGGAGTGGCTTCCGTGAGCATCGGGATCGAACTGCAGATCGAGTGGTTCGACGCACCGGGCGTACGTGCTCCTGAGCTGGCCGCTACGTGGGCGAGGTACCAGCTGTGGGTGGGTGGCAGCTGCGTGACGCAGGTAGAGGAGCCAGATGGCACCTTCCGACGGTCGATCTATGGCAGTCTTTATCCGCTGGCTGAATGGATTGCTGCCAACTGGTGGCTGCTGACGGGGCACCTGCGTCCCTCGGCTACCAGGCCCGCGTACTGGACGTGGTCCAACCTGCGCCGGTATCCCTGGCTGCGCCAGCACAACCTGCGAGGCGCCGGGGACGGGATGGCCTGGCCTGACCTGACGGTGGTGCCCGAAGGCGCGGTCACCCGGGTTGTCTGGGCCGCCGACGAGGACCGGGCACTGGGGCCGTTGCGGTTCGCGTCAAGCGGACGAGCACTGGTGCGTTCCGACGAGGCCAGAAAGGCGATGGCCGGCGTCGTCCAGCGCGTCCTGGACCGGCTCGCGGAGTCGGACGTCGGGAAAACGCCGCTTTCCGTGGAATGGGCGGAGATAGGAAGCGCGGACGAGGACGAGCAGGAGTTCTGCCTGGCGGCGGCAAGACTGGGCCTCGACCCGTACTCCGTCGACGAAGCGACCTCGACGAAGCTGCTGGCCATCGTGCCTGCCATCCCGGCCGAGCTGCAGGCCGACTTTCTGGACACTGCGGACCTCGACGCCCTTGAGATAGCCGCTCAGTGGATCCCAATGGCGTCCGAAGCGGCAGGCCGCGCGTCAGCGGACGCCGCGATGTCGTTGACGCCTCTTCGTGAGGCGGTGGCGGGTGAGCTTGCCGCGGACGCTGTGCCGAACAGCGCTGGCCTTCGGCGGCCATGGCATATCGGCTTTGATATGGCACGCGCGGTACGGCAGGCGCTGAACGCCGAGGCGACCGCGCCCTTCGACATATCCGCCTGGGTGGGTGCACAGGCGCTTCAGGGCCCTGCGGGAGGCCTACAAGGCTTTGCCGCTGTCAGGAACGACCGGTGCGGGCTCGCGCTGAGTGATCCACCGAAGTTCGCGAGCGCTGCGGTGTCTGGTAGCCACTATCAGTCGTTCCGCCGCGCGAAGGCACTCGGCTGGGCGCTTTTCCGGCCGCATCGACAAATCTTCCTCCTGTCCTCCGCCCACACCGGCGATGACCGGGTCGCGGGTGCCTTCGCAGCCGAGCTGCTTGCCCCGGCCGAGGGAATACGCCGTGCGCTGGCGACCCTCGAGACATACGACGAGGACGCCGCCCTCGACGTGATCGCGAGCCACTTCGGCGTCTCGCCACTGACCATAAGACACCAGGTCGACAACCAGCTGGTAGTACTTCGTTAGGTTTGTGATCAAGAGTGCGCCTGGGCGGATGCGGTGAACTTCCCCGTCACCAGGGGCAAACTCGACCTTCCCCACGAACGCGATCGCGCCGGGAGCAAGAACGAGCACGAGCCGCCTCGCTCATCGAGCAGACCGCGCGGTCCACGACGGTGATCCCCATGTCTGCATCATGCCATCAGCGACTATCACGCATCGTGACGTCGAAGGTCGAACGACAAGATCTCAGTCGCGAGCAAAGGTGGAATTGGGCTATGGCAACGTCCGCACGCAAGGTCTCACTTAGAGCGACCGGCAATAGGGGCGCGGCGTCGCGGGGCTGGGGTGCGTGC
>NZ_CAKJTM010000095.1:0-2246 GCF_917627345.1 Protofrankia sp. CiP3
CTGAGGATCTAAATGCATCCTCCGGGCATCTCCAGACCCGACTGAATGGGCACATCGGATTTGCCAGTTTTCCGGGGCAGGACGAGGCGTTCATCCTGTCAACACCATGGTTCACACGAAAGTCAGTATCGCTCGGCAAGGCCTTTGTCTATGGCGAGGTAGTCCGAGACTGGGACGTCCAGCCGGATGTGCACGCGCTGACACCTTACACCGCCGACAGGCGACCCATTCCTTACGATGCGATGTCAGCTTGGGGACACCACCTCTGGGCATTGCGCCGTACCCTTCAATCCACGGTCGGCTTCGGCAGCAAAACCCGCGCCGACTCCGGCGAGCCCTGGTGGACCTGGTATCGATGGGTTGCCGAACGATATGCGACTGATCTTTCTATCACCTTCGCTTTCGTTGCCACACACAACAATTTCGTGTTGGATCGGGGTGGAAAGGTCTTCAACCGTTCTGCGCCGGTGATCAAGCTGCCGGTGGGGGCTTCGGAGGAGGAGCATCTGCGGCTGTTGGGGGTATTGAACAGCTCGACGGCGTGCTTCTGGCTCAAGCAGGTCAGCCACGACAAGGGTAGTCAGGGCATCAGCGAGGGGTTCAAATCACAATCGTGGGAGCGGTTTTATGAGTTCACCGGCACCAAGCTTCAGGAGTTCCCGCTGCCGGCGGAGTATCCGTTGGAGTTTGCGCGGGAGTTGGATGGGCTGGCGCAACGGCTGACGGCGGTCAGCCCCGCGTCGGTGGCCGCCGACGAGGTACCGACGCGTGCCCGGCTGGCCGAAGCGCAGGCCGCCTGGGCGTCGGCGCGGGCGCGGATGATCGCGTTGCAGGAGGAGCTGGACTGGCAGGTCTACCGGCAGTACGGGCTGCTCGCCGACGAGCTGACACTGCCGATGGCCGACGTCCCCGAGATCAGGCTGGGGGAGCGGGCATTCGAGATCGTCCTCGCCAGGAAGATCGCCGCCGGGGACGAGACATCCGAGTGGTTCAGCCGGCACGGCTCCACGCCGATCACCGAGGTGCCCGCGCACTGGCCGGCTGAGTACCGCGCGCACGTCGAGAAGCGGATCGCGGTCATCGAGTCCGACCGGAACATCGGGCTGATCGAGCGGCCGGAGTACAAACGCCGCTGGGCGACCGAAGGCTGGGACAAGCTGCGGGACGCGGCGTTGCGGGACTGGCTGCTCGACCGGCTGGAGACTCGTGACCTGTGGTTCGCCGACGTCGACGGCATGGTGCAGCCGCGGTTGTGGACGACCGGCCAGCTCGCCGACGAGCTGGCCGCCGACGCTGACTTCGTCTCCGTCGCCGAGATCTACCGGCCCGGCGAGGAGCTGGCCAAGGTGGTCGCCGCCCTCGTCGAGAACGAGCACGTCCCGTTCCTTGCCGCCCTGCGCTACACCGACACCGGCCTGGTGAAGCGCGCCGACTGGGAGTCGGTCTGGGACCAGCAGCGTGCCGAGGACACCGCGCCCACCCCGGCGAAGGCCAAGGAGATCCGCGACGCGATCCCCGTGCCGCCGAAGTACGCGCCGAAGGACTTCCGCAAGACGTCGTTCTCGCGGGCCCGGGGCAAGCTCGACGTGCCGAAGGAACGGTTCATCTCCTACCAGCCGGCCGGCCGGGACAACGACCCGACGCTGCTGATCGGCTGGGCCGGCTTCGACCACCGGGAGCAGGCCCAGGCGCTGGCCACCCTGATCGTCGACCGCCGCGACAACGACGGCTGGGACGGCACCCGCCTCACACCGCTCGTCGCCGGCCTGCGCGAGGTCATGCCCTGGGTCCGCCAGTGGCACAACGAGGTCGACCCGCGCTACGACGGTTCCCCCGCCGAGGTCTACGACGCTTTCCTCGCCGACACCATGGGCCAGCTCACCCTGACCGAGGACGCGCTGGCGAGCTGGCGTCCACCCGCCCCCACCCGCGGCCGCCGCGCCACCCAATGATCAACTGAGACCGCCGCGCCTCACGCGCATCACTGACGCCCGGTCCAATGCGCGACATCCATCCGCACCGCGCGGCAGCTCAGTTCCGTCAGACCGACAGGTGGGCGTTCATGGCGCGGGCCTGCTCGCCGAGCTCAGACAGTTCCACGACGGTGACGCCGGCCTGGGTGAGGAGTTCGTAGCCTTGGCAGTCGGCGACGAAGAGGCTGGGCTCACGCCAGGCGATGACCACCCGTGGGAGCTTCGCTTCCAGGATGAGCTGGGTGCAGGTGCGTGGCCGGGACTTGCGCTGGG
>NZ_CAKJTM010000095.1:2874-18045 GCF_917627345.1 Protofrankia sp. CiP3
AGGTGGGCAGCGGTGGGCGAGGTCGATGGCCCGGGTCATCCAGCGGTGGTCGTCGAGCTGGGTCATGGAGCGGCTCGTCCTCCCTGGGGCCGGCCCCTGGTAGGGGCGGACCGGATCGCCGGTGGCGGGATGGTAGTCAGCCGGTGATGGCCGTGGTGGCCCGGTCCATCGCCTGGCGGAACTCGCGTACCTGGGGGACAGTCTGCCATCCGGCGACGGCGTCACGCAGGGACCGCAGACTGGTCATGATCCGTCCGGAGTGCGTGCTGGCGCCAACCGTGAGCGCGTTGAGACCGAGTACGGCGGCTTGCTCTGGTTCGCGTGCTCCTGCGTGCGCGAGGGCTTCGCGAGCGAGGTAGACACCGCGGTCGCGGTAGAAGGCCGGGGGGAGGCCGTCGATCGCGGCCCGGAACCCGGTGGCTGCGGCCGGGTAGTCACCCAGTGCGGCGAGGCTGTGTGCCCGCTGGACTTCGATGTAGGCGGGACTGAAGAACTCGCCCCAGGGGCCGGTGTCGGGCCCGGCCCGGTCGAGGATGTCATGGGCGCGGTCGTAGAGCGTCAGGCAGGTGGTTTTCTCGCCCCGTAGTGCGTGGCCGTACGCGCTGTAGGTCGCGGCGATGGCGGCAAGACGACCGGTTGGCTCCGCGCTGGTCAACGCTGCGTCGGCGACATCGACAGCTTCATCTGGGTCGCCACGGTCGGCGGCGAGTTGGCTCTTGCGCGCGAGGATGAACACCGTGGCCTTGGGATCGCCTGCGCGGTGTGACCATTCCAGCGCTCGGTCGAGCCAGTATCCGGCGGTGGCGTGATCTCCGCTGTCTTGGTGGAGCCAGCCGAGGAGATCAGCGAACTGCGTTTGGATGTGGAGCAGGGTCTGCCGTTGTGGGCGCGAATTCGTGCCGTGTCGGAGATGGGTGGCGATGAGGCCGGTCTGTTCCTGCGCTGTGGTGATGACCTGGCGCGGTCCGAAGAGGTTGTCGTTCTCCGCGAGCACGGCGCGCAGGCGTGCGAAGTGATCGACGACGCGTGGGTCGATGGAGGACGATCCTGGTGGGATCGTCGGCATCGTGGCGAGCGGGCTGAGGGCTGCGCCGCTGGCTGCGGTGAGGCCCAGGCCACGCAGGAAACCCCGGCGATCGAGTGGCATGAGGACGATCCTCCCGTCCGGGGCGAGTTGCGGAAAAATGATCACGTTGCCTTCGTCGGCGGGACCGGCCGAGCTGGGGGCCGGTGCTTGCCCAGCTCTGGCTGCGCTGAAGGCGACTTCGACCGGTCCTTCGGTAGTCGTGCCCCATGGTGGCGCCGAGGGCGTGATCGAAGAGGCCGTCGACGACGCAGCCACGCGGTCCGGCGGACGGCGCATGCCGTTGATCAGGAACACGTCCGCCGGAGGGAGGTGTTCACGGTCGTCGACATCGACCAAGGCGTGGAGATCGCATCCGTACACCTCGGCGAGCAGGGCGAGGATCTGCGGGGTGGGACGCCGCCGGGCAGGGTGAGGCCAGTTCTCCACCTCAGACAGCCGCGGCGCGGTCATCGGGGCGGCGCCCTCCGGGTCGAGGCCGGCACGGACGGCGTGGGCGTTGATGCGATCGGCGGCCTGCTGCTGTGTCCAGCCGTGTGCGACACGGTAGGCGGCGCGGGGGCGTAGCCGGTAGCGGCGGGCGAACTCGATCGCGATCTCGTGGTGGCTCATGCCGGTCGCGTGCATCCGAGTCCGCAACTCGTCCTGCTCAACCCTTTGGCTGGGCCTGTTCATGGCGACGTTGCCACCCCTTCCAGGTCAAGGATGCTCGCTGATCCGGCAGCTACTGCCACCGATCGGTTCTAGCTCGGAACCCGCCCACGGTAACCGGTCCATCACTATCAGGGCAGTAGTGATCGGGGTGGCAGGTTGCCGCTCTTTGCGATGGCATTGTCACCTCTCCACGCCGACCGCAACTGATCTGCCTTGCCGCGAGATGTCGCGCGGGTACGCGGGTGGCAGGCGTCCTGGACAGGAGCAGTTGCGTACCGCTAGTAGCGCAGTACCAGGCGGTTCTCTGGCTTGGTTATGATCTTGCCTTTCGTCTGGTTGGGGATCGGCGTGCCGGTCGGGAAGGCGAGGATTTCGGGGTCGGCGGTGCGGTCGTGGTCCCAGGCGTCGATCTGGTCGACGATCCGTGAGGCGAGACGGTGACCGAGGGGTCCATGGCCGATGGCGCCGAGCTGCCAGCGCCCTGGGGCAGAGGTGCGTCGGATGGTGAAGTAGGCCAGTGAGCCGTCTTTGACCAGGGCTGGGCTGCGCGAGGCGATCGCGGGTGTGCACAGGCCCTCGGTGACAGCCTGCTGGTCGGCCTCAATGCGGACCGTGCCGTCGTCCACGGCGCTGAGGTGGAGCCAGACGCGGTCGAAGGGTTCCTGGCCGTGCACGGTCACGTCGGACCAGACGGTGGACTTCTCCCGGTCGAGGACGCCGCGCAGGGCCTCGGTATCGATGGGCTGGTCTAGGTCGTGGTGCAGGGCGGCGAGGCCGTCGGGGTGGATGACGCTCTTCCGTTCGCCGGGCTGGCCGAGCATGGGTACGAAGCCGCACAGGAAGACCCAGTCGGACTTCCAGTGGTCATCCTGCCTGGTGAGTGCGACAGCGCGGGTGGTGCCGCGCCAGCGCAGCGGGAGGACGAGGCGGCCATCGGGGACGAGCTGGTCCCACCAGGCCTGTGGGATGTCCCAGGCGCCGACCGTGACGATGACCCGGTCGAACGGGCCGTCCTCGGCGGCGCCGTCGGCGCCGTCGCGGGTGAGGACGCGGACGTGAGGAAAGCCGGTGTCGTCGAGGTTGCGCCGTGCTGCGGCGGTGACGTCGGCGTTGATGTCGATGGTGGTGACGTGGCCGCCGGTTCCCACGAGGGTGGCGAGAAGGGCCGCGTTGTAGCCGGTTCCGGCGCCGATCTCCAGGATGCGCTGGCCGGGCCGGACGTCGAGGGCGGTGAGCATGGCGGCCACGATGGTGGGGCCGGATGCGCAGCTGAGGTGGGTGCCGTCGGGGAAGGCGTGGGTGATGACCGCCTTCTCGTCGTAGGCGTCGGTCAGCGGCGCCTCGGGGACGTAGCGGTGGCGTTCGACGGAACGCAGCGCCGTTTCGACCCACGGGGGCAGATCCTGGCTGGTGAGGATGCGGTCGACCATGCGGTCGCGCAACGCGCCTGGTGATGTGGCTGCGGTGGTGTCCATCAGTCTCCTTCACAGCGGCAGGGGGCATGGTGGTGACAGCGGCCTCGGCGGGGTAACCAACTGCTAGTTGATCAACAGGCAGCGGTCCCAGTCTGGCAGCGCCGAGTCAGATGTGATCTCCAGGGCAGAATGGGCGAGCGCGATGCCGGTCGCGCCGTCCAAGAGTCCCGCGGTGGTGGGGTCACCCTTGCCGCGTAGGTACCGGTGCATGTGTGCTTGGGCGGCGCGCAGGGCGGCGGAGAGCTCGCCGGTGCTGGTGTCGGCCGCGGCCCGGTGGGCCGTCAGGAGGAGCCCGGCCCAGCCGTGGCAGAGTCCCGCGTCGGTGAGCTGTGCGAGCCGGTGGTCGTCGGTGAGGCATCCGATGAGGGTCTCGACCGCGTTGGAAACTCGTTGTTGGTCGCCGATGGCGAGGGCTGCGAGGTGTTCGGCTCGGGCGATTCCGGGACTGCCGTAGCACCAGGACGGTCGATGCGGCCCCGGGCGAGCTGCGCTGCCGGTACGTAGCTCGTTGTGGTCGATCACTTCGGGCCACCAGTCGGTCCGCCGCTGGCCTCTGCGCCACTGGTCAAGCCACGTGACGATGGTGTGGAGCGCGTCGACGTGTCCCGCCGTGGTGATGCCTTGGCGCTTGGTGATGGCCAGGAGCGCCAGCGGCCCGGCGACGCCGTGGGCCATGCCGAATCCGGCATGGCCGGCGTTCCACCGGGCGGATGCGCGTCGGTCGGGGCTGCCCGTCGCCCACCAGCCGGGCAGGTCGCGGCCGTTGACGCGGATGGGTCGGGTCAGCCGCACCAGGTAGGTGAGCACGTCCCGAAGAAGAGCGGTTTCGTGGTCCCGGTGCAGGAGGATGGCGCCGAGGCCGGTGAGTCCGTTGATCAGGTCGTACTCGCGGGCGTGGGGCAGCTGCCCATGATCGATGCGGCGGTGGGCGGTCTCCAGACGCTGCCGGATGACGGTGGCGATGGCGTCGTCGAGGGTGGCGAGCGCGGCGTCGTAGGCGGGGTGGCCGGCGGTGTGCAGGGTGTAGGCGACGGCCGGTGCGCCCTGGTACAGGCTGGCGGTGTCGGGATGGGCGTTGAGCGGGCTACGTGTCATCGCCATCGCGAGGCGGTGCACCGGTTCCCAGCCGTCGAGGCCAGCGCGGGCGCGGGCGATATGCGCCAGTGCGATCCCTGGTGCTCCGTCGCCGAGGGACTGAGCCCAGCGCGCCGATTCGGCATCGCCGAGGGCTGGGACCGTCGGGAAACGGGAGCGCGTGGTCACGGGCTGTCCGCCGTGGTGTGTGCGCGTCGGGTGAGAGCGATCTGCCGGGCCAGACGGCGGCAGGTGGCCTCGTCTGCGCGATCGATCAGCCTGGCGCGGTTGTGATGCATGTGCAGGAGCGTGGACAGAATCCGATCGGCGTCGGCGTTCCCGGGGAGCGCGAACCGATAGCGGGTCAACGCTTCCCGGCGGGCCTGCCACGTCTGGGCGAGGGCGGTGGGCAGGGATGTATCGCCCGGCAGGGCTCTTCGGGCTGCCCAGCGGGTGACCTGCTCGGTGACGAGCCGATCCGCACCGGGCGCGGCTTTGGCGGCGAGGTGCTCCAGCAGCCAGGCGTTCGCGCGGACGGGGTCGGCGTGGAAACCGTCGGCGATGTCCACCATGCCGATGGCAGCGAGCGCCATCGGATGGACTGCGAGCGGCGTCGGGAGCTGAAGTGCGATCGCGACCGCGTGCGAGTCTGCCGCGAACACCGCTTCGGCGGCGTCCATCGCGGCGCCACTGCCGTAACGGCCGATCTCGGGATGGTAGGTCGCCAGGGTCAGCCGGGACGCCGCGCCCGCGTCGCAGAGCTGCTGCCCCCACTGGCCGACCGCGCAAGCCACCGCGGCGTACTCCTCCTGGCCGGCCGTGCGAATCCGCAGCCGCAGATGGTCGGTCTCACGGACGCTGCGGTAGCGGGCGAACCAGTACGACCGGTCTCCGTCGAGCAGGGAAAGAAGCCGGGGCAGGTGCGTGCGGAGGAGGTCGTCGAGACGTTCGGGATGGGTGAAGATCTGCGCGTAGAGCCAGGAGCCGTGCGGCGAGGCCGGCCGGTGCGCGGCATTCGCGTTGGTCACGAGCGGCAGGGCGCCGGTGACGAGATTCGGCGCCGCCGGCACCGCCCGGAGGAACGGTAGGACAACCTCGTGGACGTGGCCGCCGATCCATCCCGTGTCCTCGACGGAGTCGGTCTCGGTCAGCGTCGCGCGGCCGTGTTTGTCCAGGTGCTCGCGAAGGATCGCCAGATGCGCGTCCACGGTGAGATCCAGGCGCAGTGACCGGTGGTCGTCATGGAGCTCCACGATGTCTGGGCAGGCCCCTCGCTGCCGCCACCGGGCGAATGCCAGCTCCCAGGAGTGACCATCGGCGCGTAGCGCCGCGTGGTCCGCGATGCTGATCCGCCATGTCGCGGGTGACAGGATCGCGCGCCGGTAACGCACCCGAGGCGTGTAGGGCAGGCAGGCGGCCAGCGGTCCCCAGTCGAACTCGGTGAAACGGGCGAGAAAGCCACGGGTCAACGTGGCGAGGAACCGTGCCAGCGGCGGTGCCTGCTTGCGCAGGGCGAGCGCGTGGAAGACCTGCGGTTCGACGACCTGGCGCCGCGAGATGCCGACCAGGTGCAGCCCGTCGGCCACCGCGACGATCCCGAGATCATCCAGGCGGATCACGGTCGATTCGTCAGCCCGGTGCTCACCGACCGGCAGCACCTGGGGCAGCCAGCGGGGAACCCGGGAGACGTTCTCCGAGTGCGGAAACAGCGGCGGGAACGACAGCTGGACCGGCAGCGCGCCCTCGACAGCCGCGGGTGCGGCGGCGAAGACAGTGTCCAGGCCGGCGTGGCCCACGGCTGAGCCGAACCGGCAGGTGAGCGTTCCGAACGCCCACGCGGGATGAACGCCGAACGTGTAGTCCCCCGCCGCCAGTGCCTGGACGCTGGCTGCGTGGACACGGGCTCCCAGCTCGACGTGTGGCGGAATCCAGCGTGGATTCACCGGCCTGTCCGCCGTGATCGCGGCGATGAGGGAGTCGGTAAGCACGAGTTCGTGATGTCCGGCGGTGACCGTGTCCCAGGCTAGGCGCAGCAGCTCCTGGTCACGGTGGCTGACCGTGTCCTCGGGTTCGGCCAGCATGCTGCCCGGGAAGCCAGCCGGCCAGCCGATGCCCGTATCGGGATGCACCGCGTCCAGGACGGGGACGAGTGCTCCTGTGCCGTAGCGGTCCCAGAACTCGCGGCACCAGTCGTTCCACCCCTGGTCCGGACGCGGCTGGCGCGTGAGGCGTAGCAACGCATCGACCGCGTGGGCCATCTCATTGGCGAGGTCGGCGGGGACAGCGATGTCGCAGTCGAGGTGCAGGTCCCCGGCCAGCGGTGTCCGGCCGGCCGGCGACAGCCGCCGCATCCGTTCCGATGCCTCCTCCCGTAGCCGTGCCTGCGTGCCCGGCTCGGCGTGGTCGTTGTTGTGCGTCCGGATCAGCTGCTGGGTGGCGCGGAGATCGCCCAGCATGGCGGCTGTCGCCTCGCCGTCGCCGGCCATGGCCTGCTCGACCGCCGCGATCACATGCGCCAGCGGGTCAGCCACGGTCATAGGCGCACGAAGATCCGTGATGAGGATGCCCTGGGCGACCAGGTCACCGAGCACACGGCGGACAGCCGTGGCAGGGGCGGCAGGAAACGCGAGCGCGACCTGGTCAAGCAGAAGGTGGAACGGGATCGGCTTGGCCGCCAGATCACGGATGAGACGCATCACCGCCGTGTTACGCACCGTCACCCGTCCCGGGCCGCGAGGCATCTCGATCCGGTCGCCGCGTTCGACCAACAGGTCGCAGACCACGACGTCCAGGCGAGCAAGCAGGTCGGGCAGCATCTCCAGCCGCTCGACAACGTCGTCCAACCACAGCGTGTCCGCCCGCAGGACCAGCCGGTGGCTCGCTCCCCAGCGCGCACGTACACCCTCGCCGATATGGATACCGGCGACACCGGCGAACAAGCCGAACGGAGTCGGCCGTCCCAGGGAACGCAGCAGATAGCGGACGACTGCCGAGGTCACCCGTCGAACCTGTTTGCCGCCCGCCGCCTGGTTGTCGAGAACAGACTCGACCTGAGCGGCGAACGACCCGCTTGCGTAGCGGATCGCGTCGGCAAACCCGGACAGTGCCCATACGGCGCGCAGCCACGACCGGCACGAGTCCGGATCGGACAACGTCGGCCAGTCCTCCGGCTGCTGGGACAGCGGAAGGACCGCCGCCCGCAGCATCGCACCGCCACCATGGCGGTACAGCGGTACGTCCACGTCGACCATCACACCTCCGTCTCACACTGCGGTCGCCGGCTCGCCGCGCGGGCGCGACCGGCGAGCCGGCGACCGCAGCCGTCACCAGGTCAGTCGCTGGCGCACGCCGAGGCGCAGGTCGAACCGCAGGTGTCGCTCGTGTCGCACGCCCGGATCGTGTATCCGGGCGCCGCCTCGACCGTCACCTGCACATCGAGCTGAAACTCGTCCAGCAGGCCGAGCGGTGTCGCCTCGGTCCGCTCCAGAACCGCACTCGCGGAACCACCAAGCGTCATGGTCATCAACCCCTTCGAAGGAGGAAGCAGGGCAACGCCCCGAGGGCGCGCCGTAACGATGCTCCGTCCCGGCCCGTGAACCATTCCCACCAGTCAGAATCTTTGGCTTCGCGCTCCGGGTGGCGCTTGACCTGCGAAAACAGGGTCCGCGAGCCATCCACGTTCGGCGATCGGCCAGGGCTTGACGACGAAACGTTCGTGAGCCACGAATCGCCGCGGCACACACGGCGGCTGTCACCCTTACGAAGGGGATCTTTTGTCTACCAGCGACCAAGATCGATGGTACTGGCCTCGAGGTCGATCTCGTCGGCCTGGTAGTCGGGCTCGCGGACCTGGGTGACTGTGAGGGTGAGCGGAGGTTCAGAGCAGGTCGGCGATCTCGTTGACCGCGTCGGCGCGGGTGCGGTGCTGGGTGGCGAAGCGTTCGGCGAGCTCGCGGCGGTCGCGTTGGCGCTCAGCCTCGAAGATGGCGATGTCGCGCAGCTGGATGCGGCGGTCACGGCCGACGCGGTGGGACGGGATCTCGCCGCGGTCGAGGAGCTTGTAGAGATGGGTACGGCTCATCCCGAGCCGATCGGCCGCCTGGCTGGGCGTCAACGAGGCGGCGCCGCTGGTCGCGGTGATGGTCGCCCCGTCACGGATGCAGCGGCTGAGGCTGAGCAGCAGGTTACGCAACTGCGGCCCGGCACAGCCCCGAGCGAAGCGCTCGAGTTCGTCCAGCTGTTCGGCCGGGATCTCCGCGGTCACAAGATCCTCGATCATGCCGCCCCCCTGGGTGTCACAGATGTCACAGATGAATCTAGCGGCATGGCTGGCTCGCGCAAGGCCAGCGCCGATGGGGCGTCAGACGGTGAAGGTAGCCTGCGACACAACGCGGTATGTTTGGCTGTCGCGCAGGCAAAGCAGTCCCAAGTACTCGCACGACCGGAACCCGGGGGCCGTATGACCAGCCCGTCGCCTCAGCCGCTGCTGCGCGACGTCATCGACATCCCGGAGCGGACGTCGGACAGCGACTTAGTCCTCAAGCTCACCGAGGGTGTCGCCGACGCGGCCGCGACGATGCGCGACTACGTGCTGACCGACCGGCTGGTGCACAACTTCGACGAGGCGCTCGGCCTGATCGCGCAGGCGGTGGGCACCGGCGCGTCCAAAGGCGTCTACCTGCACGGCTCGTTCGGCTCCGGCAAGTCGCACTTTATGGCGGTGCTGCATGCGCTGCTGCGCGGCGAGCCCGCCGCGCGGGCGCTCGACGACCTGGCCGCCGTGCTCGGCAAGCACGACGGCGAACTGGCCGGCAAGAAGTTCCTGCTCGTCCCGTTCCACCTGCTGGGCGCGAAGTCGATCGAGCAGCGGGTTCTCGGCGGCTACGCCGACCGCCTGCGCGCGCTGCACCCCGAGGCGCCGATCCCGGCGGTGCACCGGGCCGAGGCGTTGCTCGACGAGGCCCGCGGCCTGCGCGCGAAGGTCGGCGACGCGGCCTTCCTCACGGAGCTGAACCGCGCGGGCTCGGGCGGCGGCGAGGAGGACGAGTGGGGCAACGACGCCTCCTGGACGGCCGCCGAGCTGGACGCGGCCCTCGCCCCGACCGGTGCGGACGCGGCGGCACGGCGCCGGCTCACCTCCGACCTGCTCACGACCTGGTTCCCGAACACCTACCGTGACCTGCGCGAGGACGCCGAGGGCTTCATCTCCCTCGACCAGGGCCTGGGCGAGATCGCCCGGCACGCGAAGGAGCTGGGCTACGACGCGGTCATCCTGTTCCTCGACGAGCTGATCCTCTGGCTCGCGAACAACATGGGTGACCAGGCGTTCGTCTCCCGCGAGGTCCAGAAGGTCACGAACTTCGTCGAGGGCGGGCTCGGTGCCCGGTCGATCCCGGTCGTCAGCTTCATCGCCCGGCAGCGCGACTTACGGGAGCTGGTCGGCGAGTCGATCGCCGGCGATGTCCGGCTGAGCTTCCTCGACGTGCTCACCTTGGCCGACGGCCGGTTCGATAAGATCATTCTGGAGGACCGCAACCTGCCGCTGATCGCCAACCGGCGGCTGCTGCGCGCGAAGGACACCGCCGCGGCGGCCCAGATCGAGAAGGCGTTCGAGACGACGGCGAAGGTCCGTGCCGAGGTGTGGGACACGATGCTCGGTGTCAGCGCCCAGCTCGGCGCCGACCGGGACGCGTTCCGGCTCTCCTACCCGTTCAGCCCGGCGTTCATGGACACCCTCGTCCACGTCTCCGCCGCCCTGCAGCGCAACCGGACCGCGCTCAAACTCATGCGCCAGCTGCTCGTCGCGCAGCGGGACGAGCTGCGCCTGGGCCAGGTCATCGCGCTGGGCGATCTGTGGGACGTCATCACCCGGGGCGGGGACGCCCCGTTCACCGACGTGCTCAAGGCCGAGTTCGAGGCGGCGCAGCGGCTCTACAACCGCAAGCTGCGCCCGTTCCTGCTCGACACGGAGGGCCTCGACGAGGACATCCTCGCCCGGGTGCGCCACGCCCAGGCGACCCGCGCCGCCGTCGACGGGGAGCTGGCCGTCAAGGTCCGCCGCTTTACCGCCGACGACCGTCTGGTCAAGACGCTGCTGCTCGCCGCGCTGGCGCCGAGCGTGCCGGCGCTGCGCAACCTGACGCCGCGGCGGCTCTCCGCGCTCAACCACGGCAGCATCACGAGCCCGATCCCGGGCGGCGAGGCCGGCGTCGTCGGAAAGAAGGTCGAACGCTGGGCCGGCCAGTTCGGCGAGATCAAGTACCTGCCGGTCGAGGGCGGCGATCCCGGCGTCGGCCTGGAGCTGGTCGACGTCGAGATCGACGGCATCCTGAGCCAGACGACCGCCTACGACAGCGGCGGCAACCGCCGCGCCCTGGTCAGGAAGCTGCTCGTCGAGGAGCTCGGCGTCACCGTCACCGACGATGTCTACGGCGACCGGCTCGACCTGGTGTGGCGAGGCTCCAGGCGCTCCATCGAGGTCATCTTCGGCTCGCTGCGCAGCTCGGACCTGCGTGACGACCAGCTGGAACCAGCCGATCCCCAGACGTGGCGGCTTGTGATCGACTACCCGTTCGACGACACCGGCAGGCCGCCGGTGGACGCGCGGGCCCGGGTCGAACGGCTGCGTGGCGGTGGGACGCCGCACCGGGCGGTCTGCTGGATCCCGGCGGACCTGACCGCCGCCCGGCTCGCCGATCTCGGGATGCTCGTCCGGCTCGACCACCTGCTCAACCGGAACCGGTTCGACAGCCACGCCCAGCACCTGAGCGCCGACGACCGGCAGCGCGCCCGAGGCGTGCTGAAGAGCCGGTACGACGCGCTGCTGACGAAGACCCGTACCCTGCTGCGCATGGCCTACGGGCTGGCGAGGCGTGAGGAACAGGACGTCAGCGACTACTCGGACTGGCTGCGCGCCCTGTGGCCGGGGCTCACCCCCACGCTGGCCTTCGGGGCGACGTTCCGGGAAGCCGCGCGGCGGCTCGCCGGGGACCTGCTGACCGACCAGTTCCCCGGCCACCCCGACCTCGACCCCGACCAGACCGGCCAGCCCGCCAAGCCGGCCGATTTCAGGCTCGTCCTCTCCTATGTGACGAAGGCAGCCGAAGCGGGCGGCAACTCCGTCGAGGTCATCCGGAGCGACCGGGTGCCGATGCGGCGGATCGCCCCCGCGCTCGGCCTCGGGATCATGCACGAGGCGCGTTTCGAGCTCGGTCGGGAGTGGGTCGACCACTTCACCCGGAAGGCGGCGCAGGCCGCGGCCAGTGGCTCCAGTGGCTCCGGCGGCTCCGGCGGTGCGGACGGCGAGCTGCGGGTGGCCGACCTGCTGATGTGGATCGACGAGCCGAAGCCGCGCGGCTTGGACAGCCCGCTCGCCGCGCTGATCGTCGCCGCGTTCGCCGAGCAGACCGACCGCGCCTGGTACAAGTACGGCGGGATCCTGCCCGCCCCGCCGGAACTGACGGCCGGGATCAAGGACATGACGCTGCGTGAGCAGCCGCTGCCCAGCCCCGAGGACTGGGCCACCGCCTGCGGGCGGGCTGCGGTCCTCTTCGGAGTGCAGCCGCCGCCGCTGCGGCGCGGCCGGCTGATCCGCGCGTTCGCCGAGGACTTGGTAACGAAGGCTCGGGGGCACGTCGCGGCGACGCGGGACCTGGTGACCGCGCTGGAGGCACACGCACCCGATCTCGGTCTCAACCCACGGACTGGGTGTGCCGTGGAGCCGGCCGGCTCCACCACGGGACGTCTTCGGACCGCCCGGGCCGCCCACGACCTGGTTGCGGCGCTGGCCGGCCCGAAGGCCGGCGCGGAGATCGTCGCGCGGCTGGCGCACGCCGATCTCGCGGGTCCGGCGGAGCGGCTCGCGCACAGCATCAGCCGCGCCGCGGCCGTCGCCGGCGCTGTCACGTCCGCCCCGTGGGGCGAGATGTTCGGCATGATCGCCACCTTGCCGGAGCCCTACCAGACGCAGGCCCAGGAGATCCTCGGGCGCATCCGGAAGGCAGGCGCCGCCGACGAGCTGACGACCCCGCTCGCCGGCGTGCTGAGCAACGCCCGGTCCGACGCGACCCAGCTCATGCGCCGGGCCGTCAGCACGCCACCCGTCGGCCCGCGGCCCGCCGACACGACTCCGCCCCCGCCCGTCGCGCCGCCGGTGACGCCGGTGACGCTGCAGACCGGCAAGCCGCCGGTGATGATCGACGGGAACGGCATGACGGCTCCTGGGCAGGGAACCGTTGCCCCGGCCGAGCGGCAGTGGCGCGTGCGGCCGGCTGAGCTGGACCGGGCCTTCGCCGTCGTCCGTGACTATGTCGGTGACCAGTCCGGCGAGATCGAGATCATCTGGCGGCCGGCACGGTGAGCGTCCTGTCACCCGCGGCCAGCCCAACGGGCTCCGGCACGCCAGCGCCGCTGGTCACCAGCGCGATGCTGGTCGGCCGGGTCGCCCGACTGCTGCGCGGATTGGCCGGCACCGGCGAGCGGGCGCGGATCCTGCTGGTGCGGGCGCAGCCCGAGTGGCCCGGTCCTGGCGAGCTGCTCGTCGGCGGCAGGCCGGTGCGGGTCGTGGCCTGCGTCTCGCCGCTCGGTGTGCTTGAGGAGGTCGCGCGCTGGGGACGGGAGCCGATGCCCGACGGCTGGCTCGTGCTGCTCACCGACGCCGACGAGGAGACCCTGGGCGACACCGTTCTCGCCCAGGTCCACCGCCAGCGAGTCGACGTGATCGAGCCGTGGGCCGCGGTCGCGGAGGACTTCGGCGCTGCCCAGCTCGACCCGCGGCTGCGCACCCACGCCTACCGTTGGATGGCCCAGGCGCTGCTGGAGGCACGCCCGCCGGCTGGCTGGCCGCGCCGGCCCGGCGGTGTCCTCAGCGTCGAGGACGCGCTGGCGGAGCTGACCGCCGTCCGGCTCGGCCTGACCGAGCTGGGCCTCAATGCCGCCGACCTGGACATCGCCACGTTGCTGCGCTGGACGACGGTTCCTGGGGCGACCGATGCGTTCCGCCGGCTCGGCGATGACGAGCGCGCCGGCATCACCGCGTTCCTGCGGGAGCGGACCGGGCACGCGGGGCGCGCGTTGACGACGCTGGTCGCCGCCGGCAACGGCGAGCGTTCGCTGGCCCTCGGCCTGGTCTGCGACTGCCTGTGGCCCGGGAAGGACCGCGGCTCCGCCGGCCTGGACGCCGCGGCCGTCGAACGGGCGAAGGGCCGGGTGGAACGCTACTTCGGCGACACCCAGCTCGACGACGAGACCATGCGCCGGTTCGCCGACGCGGTCCGTGAGGCCGTCCGCACCGGGATGAACACGCCGGACGACCTGCCGGGGCTGCTGGACACCGCCGACCGGCTGCTCGACGAGCTCGACGCGCGGGCCGCCGGCGCGACCAGCGACATCCTGCGGGCCGGGTTCGACGACCGGCTGTCCGCCGTCGCCACGACACTGCGCGGTTTTCTGGCTGCCGCCGACTCCGACGCACACCACACGTTCCCTCAGACCTCGGCCCGCGAGGTCGCGACCGCCGTTGACGTCCTGCGGGCGCATCTGCTCGCCGGCCTTGAGGCCGGGCAGGTCGAGCGGGCAGAGATGGCGGCCCGCGTCGCCGGCTGGCTCGCCGGCCAGCCGGTCGACGGCCCCGGCACGCTCGCCGCCGCGCTCGATGGCTATCTCGACGACGCGGCCTGGGCCGATGTCGCGCTCGGGCAGCTGGCCGTCGGCGACCCGTCGCCCACGGTCGGCGCCGTCTACGGCGACCTGTACCGGGCCGCGATCCGGCGGCGGCATGCCCTTGACGCCAGGTTCGCCCGGCTGCTTGCTGACTGGACGACAACCGGCAGCCTGCCAAGCGAGACCGAGGGCGTGCCGCTGGGCATCGAGGAGGTCCTCGACCGCGTGGTCGCCCCCGTCATCACGGCCCGGGGCAAGGCCCTGCTCGTCGTGCTCGACGGGATGAGCGCCGCCGTCGCCATCCAGCTCGCCGCTGGACTGCGCCGCGAGCGGTGGGCGGAATGTGACCCGCTCGGCGACAGCGCGGGCGGCGCTGCCCGGCGGCGGAGCGCACTGGCCGTCCTGCCGACTGTGACGGACAGGTCGCGTGCCTCGCTGCTCGCCGGCCGTCTCCTGACGGGCGACAAGGCGAAGGAGCGGAGCGAGTTCGAGGCTCACCCGCGCTGGGCGCGGCGCGCGGTCCGGCTGTTCCACCACGCCGACCTCGACGGCACGCCGGGCTCCGCGCTCGACCGGGAGCTCAGCAACGAGCTGACCTCGAACACCCCGCTCGTCGCCGTCGTCATCAACACCATCGACGACCTGCTGGACAAGGGCCGGCAGCGCGACGACGGCGGCTGGAGCCTCGCCGATGTCGGCAAGCTGCGCACCATCCTGCGCTACGCGCAGACCGCGGGCCGGGCCGTGATCCTCACCAGCGACCACGGTCACGTTCTCGACCACGGCGCGTCGCCGCTGGCCGCGCAGGACGCCGTGTCAGCGCGGCACCGCGTCCCGGTTGACGATGTCTCCACAGATGTTCGTGACGGCGAGGTCGCGCTCGCCGGGCCCCGGGTGCTCGTACCCGGCGAGCGGATCGTCGCACTGTGGGACCCGGCGCTGCACTACCGGGGTCGCAAGGGCGGCTACCACGGCGGCGCGTCGGCGGCGGAGGTGACCGTGCCTGTGTTGGCGTTCCTGCCGTTCCGCCTGTCAGCGGCGTCGACGAGTCGCGATGTGCCAGCGGGCTGGCGGCTGCTGCCCGACCAGCGGCCCCGCTGGTGGTCGCTGGAGCGGCAGAACCTGCTCGCCGGGCTCGGCGGCGGCGACACCGTGCCCGCCGGTCGGCGCCGTGGCGACGCCGCTCCCGCCGTCGCGCCGGCGGCACGGCCGCGCAAGCGGCCC
>NZ_CAKJTM010000096.1:0-17033 GCF_917627345.1 Protofrankia sp. CiP3
TCAGGGTCTGCACGTGCTGGTCGGCGAGTTCGTGGGCGATCGCGGTGGGTACCACCCCTGGGTTGCACACAGCATCCGTCGGTCGGACTGGCGGCGACGGTCGGCCTTTCGTGCGGCAGTGACGACGGATGGAACCGGTGCGTGGATGTCAGCCAAGGGTCAGCGGGAGGAGCTCGAAGGCGCGGAAGGTACGCCAGGCGGAACAACGAAAAGCGATCGCCGCGGGCGTCGACACCTTCCTGCGCGTCTTCGCGCCGAGGCCGTGAGACGGTGCCGCTCGATGTCTGTGAACTGTACCCCGATCGGGCCGCTGCCTCGGGGGGGGATCCTCAGCACACGCCTGCGGGCGCGACGCGAGAGACAGACCGACAGGCGCCGCGACGTCCTCCGTCGCCGCCGGTTGAAGGAACGGAATCCCCGGGGTGGTCAGGACGAGGCGGCCGGAGCGTCGGTAGAACCGCGGGAGGACGTAGGGGTGCGGAGGCGTGCGATGGAGGTGGATGGGCGCAGGAACGCGGCGGCGACCGCCGCGTGCAGGGCGACTCCGGTGGCCAGCGCGTCCTCGTCGATCCGCATATCGGCCGCGTGGCAGGCCGGCGCGGTCGCTGGGTCGGGGAGATCAGTCGGGCAGGCGCCCAGGACGGCGAGCGTTCCCGGCACCCGCTCAAGCAGGCAGCCGAAGTCCTCGCCGGCCATCACCGGGGTCGGCAGCAGCACCGCCCGGCCAGGGCCGGCAACGGCCCGGGCCGCGTCCTGGACCAGACCGGTGAACCCAGGATCATTGACCACCGGCGGGTGCCGGCAGGTCCGACGAATCTCGACGGTCACGTCGTGGGCCTGGGCGACACCGCGGCAGACTCGCTCGAGCACCGCCCACGCTGCTGATCGCGTGTCCTCGTCGACCGCGCGGAGCGTCCCGCTGATCACGGCCTCGTCCGGGATCACGTTGCCGACCGTACCGGCACCGATCCGGCCGACCGTGACCACGACCGGCGTAAACGGCGGAGCCGCCCGCGGGATGGCCCCCAGAAGGGTGGTGACCAGGTCTGCGACCGCCGGCATCGGATCGCGGGCCAGGTGCCGCGACGCGGCATGCCCGCCCGCACCCCGCAGCGTCACCTCGAAGATGTCCGCGGCGGCGAACATCGTGCCCGGCCGGGTCGCGACAACACCGCTCGGCAGGCTGGGCGTGACGTGCAGCGCGAACGCGGCGTCGGCCGGGCTGGCACGGTCGAGCAGCCCCTCGTCGATCATCCTGGCCGCCCCGCCGTGCCCCTCCTCCCCCGGCTGAAACACGAACCGGACGGAACCGGCCAGGTCGGCTGCCCGGGCAGCAATCATGCGGGCCGCCCCGACCAGCATCGCAACGTGAGCATCGTGGCCGCAGGCGTGCGCGACCCCAGGTACCTGACTGGCGAAACCAAGACCGGACCGCTCGGTGATCGGCAGGGCGTCGGTGTCGGCCCGCAGCAGCAGGACCGGGCCGGGCCGACCGCCGGACACGGTCGCGACGACCGACGAGCAGCCCGTTCCGGTGACCAGGTCGGATATTCCCACATCGTGCAGCGCAGAGACGATCTGCCGCTGCGTGATCGGATTGTCAAGCCCCAGTTCCGGGTGGCTGTGCAGGCGGCGGCGCAGTGCTACGACCGCCGCCAGGTCGTGCTTCCCCGGCCGCTCGGCGTCAAGTGCGGGCATGGACATCTACAACGACCTTTCTCGACCGGCCTGCTCACTCTGGCCCGATGGCGGCCGGCTGCCATTCGCGGCCTCGCGGCCTCGAGCTGCGCTCGGACGGCGCAGGACAATCCGACTCGTTTCGTTGGTGGGCGTAGGCGGGCCGCCGTCGGCCCGCACGACCGGTGGCGGGTCCCGGCGCCGGTTTCCGACAACCGCCGCGTGCTGGCGATCCCGTAGCTCGAGCTTTCTCAGGACCGCGCTCACGTGCTTCTTGACCGTCGACGCCGCCACTGACAACTCGACGGCGATCTCAGCGTTGCTCAACCCTTCCGCCAGAAGTTCGAAAACGACTCGCTCGCGGGGGGTGAGCATATGGGCGGCGTCCGTCTCGGTGACCGCCGTCGCGGGCCCGGCAGCGAGCACATCGTCGACCGCTGACGGCTCCAGAACCAGCCCACCGGCGGCCAGCCCGAGCACCGCCAGCCGCAGCAGGTGAACGGTCACCGACCGGGTGAGATATCCACGGGCCCCCGCTCGCAAGGCTTTTTCCGGGCCCGGATCGCCGGCCGTCTCGGCCAGCACGAGAGTGGCCAGCTCGCTCCCGAAGGTTGCACCCAACTGGGCCGCGATGCACAAACTGTCGGTGACCGGCGGCTGATGATGCACTACTGCCACGGCGCATCCCGCGTTGGCCACGGTTAATTCGACCTCGGACACGCCGGACGCAGCAGCGACAGCTGCAATCTCAGCGTCGTGATCAAGAAGGGACCGTAGGCCCTCACCGAAGAGTGGATCTTGGGAGATAACGACGACGACGATTCCCACACTCGTGTCTCCCGATCTCCCGAATCTTTACCACGACGCCATCTCCCCCACTGGACGGCGTCCGGTCGATGTTTCGGACAGTCCGCACGTAACGGAACGTAGCGTCGACTGGCACCCAAGAATCGATCCTAGACCACCCACCCGCTCCGCGATGGACAAAAAGCGACAAACGTGTGAGCAAACGGGAGCGAGGCCCGGCATGACCATCCGGACCAGTGCTTCCCCGGCTCCGCGCGCGGGCGGGCGAAGAGTTATGCCCCCGTCCGGCGGAAGCGGTCCAACAGCCAGCCGAACACCATCTGGAGCATCCTGGGGCCGGCGGATGGGTGGCCGACAGAGGAAGCAACAAACCCGGACGGTGTACCCGGGGAGAATATCCGGGTGCCCGGTCGGACTCGGTTCGCGTCCGTCGCTCGGGGAGCCACCCGGAAACAAGAGTGGCCTGGCGAGGGTGGTCATGTCGGCAAGCGGTTCCTAGCATTCCCTTCGGCAGCTGTTCGAGTACCCGGCCAGCAGCCATCCCGACGCGTGGACGTTGCTTGGTCACGCGCCTGACCAGGAGGGGACGATCGCGCACACAGCGAGCGTCCCAGCTCGCCAGAAATCCCGGCGATCCCTGCCCCACATCGCATCGGAAGTCCAGTGAGACCGAGGGAAACAGGCTGATCCTATGGTGTGGAAGTTTGTCGAAGAACCGCGTCCCACAACCCTGGGAAGGCAGGTCTTCCGAGCCCGGACAGATGCCGACTTCGAACAGGTGGCGACGCTCTGGGAAGCGGTTTACGGCAAGGAGTTCGGCTGGCTGCCAAGTGACGCCGGCGGAAGTTACCAGGATCGTTACGACGCCGCATCCACATATCTCCTGGCCAGCGTCGACGGCGTCGCGACCGGAACAATGCGACTGGTCGCGGATTCACCCGAAGGCCTTCCGGTCGAGCAGTTTGTCTCTATCGCCGACCTACGCGGCGAGAAGAGACTCATCGAATGTCAGCGGTTGATGATATTGCCTGAGTACCGCACCCGGAGGTGGGACGAGCTGCCGTACGGGGTGCTCGGCGGACTGGTCAAGGGCTGCCTGCACTGGTGCCTGGCCAACGGTTTCAACCACATCCTGGCCGACCTCTTCACCCAGACGGCCACCACGCCGATCAGACCGCTGATGGCGCTCGGTTTCGAGGAGACCGGAAAGGAGTTCATCGACACCGAACTCGACGAGGACGGCACCAGCGTCGCCCTCCTGCTCCGCGTCGGCGAGCTGTTCTCCCGGACGTTCCGCACCAGCAATCCATTCTACCGCTATCTCATGACCTACGACGAGGCGATCGACGTCTACGTCTGACCGACCGAGCGCCGCGCAGCCAGCAGTAAAACCAACGCCCACGCCGGCACCGGACCAATCCGGACCGTTGGCGCGGACCGGAGACGGGAGTGTCCATGGCGGACGCCACTGACCAGTACGACGTGATTGTCATCGGTGGGGGCCCAGGCGGCTCCATGGCGAGCACGCTGCTGCGAGACAGCGGAAAGTCGGTCGTCCTCCTTGAGGCGGCCAAGTTTCCACGCTACCACATCGGCGAATCGTTGCTGTCGGGCACGGCCGACCTGCTCAAGAAGATCGGCGTCCTCGACCGGCTCGAGAACGACGGCTACATCAAGAAGTTCGGCGTCGAATGGGTCTGGGGTGAGCGGCGTGAGCCCTGGCGGGTCTACTTCAAGGACGCCCTGGCGATGCCATACGATTACGGCTACCAGGTCGAGCGGGGCCCGTTCGACAAGATGCTGCTCGACAACTCACGGGAACACGGCGTCGATGTCCGCGAGGAACACCGGGTCACCGACTTCGCCCTCAATCCAGGCGATCTGAACACGGTCGACTTCCGAACCGCGACGGGGGAGACCGGCCAGATCAGTGGACGCTGGATCATCGATGCATCGGGCCAGGGAGGTCTGGTCACCAAGCGTCTGCACACCCAGGAATGGGACCCGTATCTCAAGAACATGGCGATCTGGAGTTACTGGAGGGGGGCCAGGCGGCCCGAAGGAATCGACGCCGGAAACACCTTCCTGCCGACATTCTCCGACGGCTGGTGGTGGTTCATCCCGCTGCGGGACGACATCACCAGCATCGGTGCGGTCGTCGACCGCGAGATCTACCAGAAGCACCGGGAGGCGGGGCTGGAAGCGTATTACCGTGACGCGATCGCGCGCAGCCCCGAGATCGCCGAGCGGCTGGCCGGTGCCGAGCAGATCGAGGGCATCCACATCCAGCGCGACTGGTCGTACATGTACGACACCTTCGCCGGCGACGGCTACCTCGCCATCGGCGATGCTGCCTGCTTCATCGACCCCCTCTTCTCGACCGGCGTCCACCTGGCGATGCTGAGCGGCTACCTCGGCGCCGTCACCGTGAACACCGTCCTGGACAAGCCGGAACTCGGCCTCAGCCCGTTGCTCGGCTTCTACGAGAACGCCTACCGCAAGGAGTTCGCGCGGCTGCGGGCTCAGGTCTACTTCCTGTACGGCGGCCACGCGGGCAGCAAGGACTCCTACTTCTGGCATGCCCGCAGCCAGTTCGATGTGCCCGGCATCGAGCCCGAGAAGGCGTTCATCTCGCTCATCGCCGGCGCATTCGCCCACCGCTCCTGGTACAGCCGGTACCTCGAGCGCCTCGAGGTACCGGACGATCTGCGCAGCACGATCGAGGGCATCTTCGAGGGCAAGTCGGCCGGTACGGGCGTTGACCTGACCCGGCCGCTGACCGCCGCCACCACCTACGGCCAGGTCGACGACTTCGCCGTCGACGGCGCCTACCTGCGCCCGTCGGGGTCGCTCGTCTCGGTCGACGGCGCCGTGCTGGCCAAGACGCCGGCGCTCTCCACGGTGCTCGCGGCCGCCGACGGTGGGACGAACGGCTCGGAACTCGCCGACCTGCTGGTCGAGCGGGGTGTCGCCGGGCCGGAGCAGGCCGCCGTCGTCGTTCACGAGGCGATCAGCTACGGCTTCCTGACCCCGGCGGAGCTTCCGACCGATCTGCAGGCCGAGGTTCCGGCGGAGGTTCCGGTTGGAATCGCCTCCGAGGAGGTGCCCGATGGCCTTTGTTAAGCTGCTGACCGAGGCCGATGCCCCGCCGGAGGTCGAGCCGATTTTCGGCGCAGTCGCCGAGCAGTACGGCTTCGTGCCGAACATCCTGCGGGCGCTGGGCCTCTGCCCCGACCTGCTGGCGGCCTTCGTGCCCTTCTGGGCGCAGGTCTACAGTTCGCCGACCATCGGCCCGCGGCTGCGGGCGCTGGCCGCGCTCGGCACCGCCAAGGCCCAGGACTGCACCTACTGCGTCGCCCACATGACCGCGTCCGCGCGGCGCGCAGGCGTGGCCGAGCAGGAGATCTGCGCGATCGGCAACCCGGTCGACGAGAAGGCGGTGTTCGACCCGCGCGAGGCACTGATCCTCGAACTGGCCGACACCCTCACGCGAGACGCCGACGGGACCACCGACCAGATGCGGGCCCGGCTGCGCGAACACTTCACCGACAGCGAGATCGTGAACATCGTGGTCGCGATCGGCACGTACAACTTCACCAGCCGTGTCCTCAAGTCCCTGTCGATCGAGGTCGAGGACGTGTTCACGGCGAAGCCAGAGGCCGACTCCGCGCCTTCGCAGCCTGCCGGGAGGGCATCGTGACGACCACCCCGATGGAAAAGATCATCGACGCCTACGGCTCGGATGCGTGGGACCTGATTCTCACCGTCTACGTCAATTTCTACTATTCCGAACTCGAGATCATCGATCTGTGCACCCGTTGGATTCCCAAACGCCAGATCCTGCGCGAGAAGTCCTTCCTGCTCCACCACGCCTCGGACGAGATCGTGCACGCCGGCCTGTTCAAGGAGGGCGTCGAGCGGCTCGGCCTGAAGTGGGACGGATTCGACCACGAACGCTACCGAATCGACGACATCGACGATCGGTTCAAGAAACTGCACTCCAGTGACGACGAGCTTGAAGTGCTCATCGGGCTGAATCTTTACGCCGAGGGTGTGCTGGCCATGGAAGAACTGTACCAACTCGGCCGGAGCAAGCCGGACTACTTCTACCAGTTTGCCCGCATCGAGCGCGAGGAGCGCCGGCACGTCGCATTCGGAATCACCGTGGCCAAGCGTTTGCTGGCCGAGAGCGAGGAAAATAGGAAGCGCGGCATCGAATACTGCAGGTGGTACCAGAACCATCTCGAAGGCTACCTCGGCGGGGAGCTTGCGAAGTCTATCGAGTGGGGAATTCAGGCGGGTTTCGTCGAGCCCGACTACATACCCCGGACCCGCGCACGGTTCCACGACACCATGTCCCAGCTCGGACTCTTGGAGGCATGAGATGGCCGTTGGTCAGCCCTCAGGCGGCCGGTACGAGGAGGCACTGGCCGAAACCGCGCCGATCCTCCAGAAGTTCGTGCTCGAGCATCCGTTCATCGACCGGATCCTGAACGGCGATCTGACGAAGCCTGTCTACGCCGGATACCTTCGCGAGACCTATCATCTGGTCGGGCAGACCCCGCATTTCCTGGCGAGCGCGGCCGCCCGGACCGAACCGGAATGGCTACAGGACTGGTTCCTCGACCTGGCGGTCGACGAACGTCACCACGACCGGCTGTGCGTGCACGACATCCGAAAGCTGGATCTGGACGCGCCGAGTTATCTGGGCGGGCTGCCGGGCCTGGGGACATGGACGATGATCAGCCAGAACCATTACCTGGCGTCGTCCGGTCAGGAGAACGGTATCCTCGGCTTCGCTGCCGCCACCGAGGGGCTGGGCGCCTCGCTCGGCCCGAAGGTGGCCCAAGCACTGGGCCAATACCCGTTCTGCCAGCATGCCGTGTCGTTCCTCAGGGTGCATTCGGCCGAGGATCAGGACCACATCGCCCGGGTCCGCAAGGCGTTCGACCGACTGGCCGAGGTGCCCGAGAACTATCAGCTGATGGTCACGACCTGGAAATACACGCTGCTGGCGTACGGCCAGCTCTTCACTGACGCGCTCGGCTACGGCGAGCGGGGCCCGGCCGAGATTCCGCCGGGCGGCTGACCCGTGGCCGCGTCGAACACCACGAGCATGACCAGCATGAGTGGGCCGCCGAACCGGCCGACGGCCGACGCCGCGCGGGTGACTGCCCCCGCCTGCCGGCTCCCTGCGATCGTCGACGCGATGCCGGCCAGGACGACCAGCACGATCTTCTGTCGACGGAGCGGCAAGCTGGTCGGGGTCTCCTACCCCGACTGCCACCGCGACGCCACGGTCCTCGCCGCCGCGCTTCAGGCCCGGGGAGTGCGCCCGGGCAACCGTGTGGCCATCCACGGAGCGTCGTCCTACGAGTGGCTGTTGGCCGATCTGGCCTGCCTCATCACGGGAGCGATCTCGGTCGCGCTGTACCCGAGCGCGCCACCCGGGCGGGTGCTCGGGACGGTGCGGGACAGCCGCTGCCGGCTCGTCTTCACCGACCAGGCCGCCAGCGCGGCAGCATTCACTGACGCCGGGCTCGACGTCCTGCTACTGGCCGAGGCGAGCGCGGCTGCCGGCGTCCCGGCCGTGGGCGACCTGCTGGCCAAGTCGACCAAGGTGACCGGGTCAACCACCGCCGATCTCACGGCGGTGCGGCGCGGGGCAGAGCCGTTCACGATCGTCTCGACGAGCGGGACGCTGTCGGAACCGAAGCTGTTCGCGGTGCACTCCGAACCGCTGCTGTTCACCATGGACCGCTTCGCCGAGATCTACGGGTTCGACGGACGCGACCGGCTGCTGCTCTACCTGCCGCTTTCACACCTGCCCCAGCGGATGATGCTGTACTGGGGCCTCGACGCCGGCCTCGACTTCATCCTGTCCGAGCCGGCGCACTTCGCCGCCGACGGCGCCGTGCTGAATCCGACCCTGCACGTCGCGGTGCCGCGTTCGCTGAGCCACCTGGCCTGGCGGGTCGGCGAGACGCTGCGGCGCGATCCGACCGGGACACTGACCCGGGAGGCCGCCTGCCGGGCGGCGTTCGGCGACGCGATCAAGATGGTGTTCGTCGGTAGCGCGCCGAGTGAACCGGCCGTGCTGGATGCACTCGAAGTCGGCGGGGTACCGGTCTGCGAGGTCTACGGGACAACCGAACTCGGCATGATCGGACTGAACACCCCCGAGGCGACCCGGCACGGCACGGTTGGCCGACCCATCCCCTGGGGGGACGTCCGGCTTGACCCGCAGACCAGCGAGATCCTCGTCTACACCCCCGCCCCGTTCCTGTACGGGCGGCTGGTGGACGGCGAGATCGAAGTGGTGGCGCACGACCGGCAGGCCTGGCACGGAACGGGCGACGTCGGCGAGTTCGACGAGGACGGGTTCCTGTCCGTGCTCGGGCGCCTGCGAGACTTCCTCGCGCTGCCAAGTGGCGAGAAGGTCTTCGTCCGGCCCATCGAGGAGGCCGCCGTCCGGGCCACCGGGGCCGAGGTCGCGGTGGTCACCCAGTACGAACCGGGCCGGCTCGGCGCCCTGCTGTTCTTCGACCCGACCAGGTCCGATTTCGGGACGGACGAGATGGCGCGCAAGCACTGCCGGACCAAGCTCGACGAGATGAACGCGGTGCTGCACCCGTGGGAGCGGGTCCGGTCGTTCGCGGTCGTCGAGGCGCTGCCGTCCATCGAGGAAGGCACCGTCACCGAGACGACGAAACTGCGGCGCCACAAGATCGACGAGATCCACGGCCGCTCGGCGACCTGGCACCGTGTCCATTCCGGCTGACCCCGGCTCCGGCTGACCCGACCCACCGGCGCTGGCCCCGGCCCGCTGGCAAGGAGAGACCTGATGACCTCGAACACGGCCGAAACGCGGAGCACCGACCTGGTCGCGGAGTCCGACCGCCCGCGGGTCGTCGACCTGCCTGGCGGCTCGATCAGCTACCGCCTCCGGGGCGAGGGTCCGCTGCTTGTCCTCGTCACGACGCTGTCCGGAACCTGGATGCGCCAGATCCCGACGCTGCGCAAGTACTTCACCGTCCTCACCTACGACATGCGGGGGTTCGGCGACTCAGTCTCGACCACCGGCTTCCCGACCAACGAGGAGCACGCCGACGACCTGGCACTGCTGCTCGACGCGCTCGGGTTCCCGGCGGGGACAGTCCTCGGGCTCTCCCATGGCGGGCTGGTCAGCCAGTGGTTCGCGGTCCGCCACCCCGACCGGCTGACCGGGCTGGCCCTGGTCGCCACGTTCGCCACCCCGAGCGACTCGACCGGGCAGTTCCTGACCATGCTCTACGGGTTCCTGGAGCGCGACGACATCGGGAACTTCTGGGAGGTGCTCAAGACCTTCCTGTTCTCAGCGGCCAACTGGACCGCGCTGACCCGGTGGGAGAGTGGCCTGCGCCGGGCAATGTTCGACCAGTACACGACAGCCAGCCTGCGCAGCATCTACGGCGGTGCACTCGCCCACACCAGCCCGGCCGGGCTCGAGCGGATCTCCTGCCCGACCCTGGTCGTCGGCGGGGAGAAGGACATGCTGTTCCCCCCGGAGCGGACGCGGGAACTGGCTGAGCGCATCCCGGCGGCGAAGATGGCGCTGCTGCCGGCGGCACACGTCCCGCCGGTGGAGATCCCGAAGATTTTCAACGACCTGGTGACCGACTTCTTCGGGGGCACCCGATGACCACGACCGGACCGGCCGCCGGTCCGACCACCCCCGCCGGTCCGGGAACTGCTGGGGACCAGCTGAACGGCGGCCTGCCCGAGGGCCGGCTCGTCCCGCTCCCAGACGCGGACCTCTACGTCTACGAGCTGGGGCGGACCGACGGGCCGCCGGTCGTCCTCCTGCACGGCTTCCTGACCGATTCCTATACCTGGCGCGACGTCGTCCCGGCGCTGGCCACCGACCACCGGGTGATCCTTGTCGACCTGCCGGGCAGCGGCCGCTCGCCCGACCCGCGCGGGAAGGGATGGACGGCCGACCGGTGCGTGGACCTCCTGGCGAGTCTGTTCGACGTGCTCAGCCTGGCCGCGCCGACCCTGGTCGGCAGTCAGATGGGCGGCTCGCTGGGGGCCTGGTTCGCCGCCGCCCGGCCGGCCAGGGTCGGCCGGCTGGTGGTGATGGCGGCGGGGGTGCTGGGCGAGACGAGTGCCAATCTCACCCTCTACAAGGTGCTCGCCAACCCGCTGATCGGCGGCTGGGCGTCCCGGTACTTCCCGCGCGGCGGCTTCGAGGAGAAGTGGCAGGCCGCCCATGGGCCCGGCCATCGCGTCGATCCGGCCGCCACCGACCGCTATTTCGCCCAGATCCGGGCCCGGGGACGCACGATGGCCCGGGTCGGGTTGGACATCCGGCGCAGTTTCGGCAAGTCGTTCGACGCGCTGACCGAGCCGCTGCGCGGGCTGGCCGTCCCGACCCTGCTGCTCTTCGGGGACAGGGACCCGCTGGTCCCGGTGTCGACGGGTCAGCGGTTCGCCGATCTCATCCCCGGCGCGACGCTGCTGGTCCTGCCCTTGTGCGGAGACTTTCCGCAGGAGGAGCGGCCGGTGGAGGTCGCCGCGGCGATCCGCGCCTTCCTCGGGACGGACCCGGCGACCGACGTAGCTGGTGCCGCGACGGGCGACGTGGACGAGGCAGGCTGAGCGGAGGGCTCGGCGCCGACCCCGGTCGCCCGCGGACCCCTCAGGTCAGGCGTGGCGGCCATCTCGCCGATCACGGCCCGGTAGGACTCAAATTACTCGTAAGTACGGACACTCGAGCTAGCTAGTGCTCCGTGGGGCCGGCACCAGACGGTCCGGGCCGGCGGGACCCACCGGAACCTCCGCGCCGGCCCGGGTCTCCCCGCGGGTCGCCGCGATCAGGGCCGACGCGGCCGGGCGCCAGCCGCGGTCGTCCCGTCCGGTCAGCACCATGCTGCGGGTGATCCGGTCCCGCAGCGGTACCAGTACCAGCGACGGGTCGAGCATCGCCTGGGCGATTCCGGGCACGATCGACACTCCAACCCCGGACCGCACCATGGCCAGCAGCGTCGCCATCTCCCGGGCCCGGTGCGCGGGCCGCAGCGGCACCTGGGCCCGCCGGTACAGCTTACGGATGTAACGCTCGCACCCGCCGATCGACAGCAGGAACGGGTCGCCGTCGAGGTCGGCCACGGCCAGCGCGGACTCCCCGGCCAGCGGATGGTCCCGGTGCAGCAGCGCGTGGAAGGCGTCCCGGGCCACCAGCACACCCGGACCGGGCGGCGGGTCGACGAGCACGGCTAGGTCTACCATGTCATCGGCGAGCCAGCCGGCCACCTCGTCGTCTCCACCCTCGAACAGCGCGATCTGGATCGAGGGGAACTCGGCCCGCCAGTGGGCCATTAGGGCCGGCAGCAGGCCCTGACACACGGTCGGCGGCGCGGCCAGCCGGACCGAGCCGGCTGGCCGGCCATGGTGCTGCTCGGCGCACGCGGCGATGGCACCGATGGCCGCCACCGCCATCCGGGCCGGGCCGAGAATCCGCTGGCCGAACGGGGTCAGTACCAGGGCCCCATCCCGACCGAGGACCGGGCTGCCGAGGGTGCGCTCGAGCGCGGCGACCGCGTGGGACACCGCCGCCTGGCTGATCCCGAGACTCTTCGCGGCGGCGCTGAACCCGCCGTCGTCGACGACCGCAACGAACGCGCGCAGCTGACTGGTAGTGACCGCCATGAGTCTCTCTCATAGATCAGGTGCCGTCGGTTGTTGGACACATCATGCGGGAGTCGAGAGCATCGTGTCAGGCTCGCGGAGCGCGGGCGGGTACGGCGGGAGGGCGGGAGGACGGTCGCGGTGACCGATCGGCGCACCCAGATCAGCTGGTTGCCGGGCTTCATCCTGCTGTCTGCGATCTGGGGGTCGAGCTTCGCCCTGATCAAGGTCGCGGTCGACGCGGATGTCCCGCCGCTGTGGGTGGCGCTGTGGCGCTGCCTTCTCGGCGCGCTCATCCTCGGCGTCCTGTTCGTCGCCACCGGGCAGCGGTTGCCCCGGTCGGCCGCCCTCTGGGGCCACGTCGCCCTGGTCGCGGCGCTGCTCAACTCGGTTCCGTTCGCGCTGCTGGCCTGGGGTGAGACGCAGGTGTCCTCCCTACTGGCGGGCATCTTCAACGCGACGACCCCGCTCACCACGCTGCTGTTCGTCCTCGCGCTCGTACCGGGTGAGCGTCCGGGGCCGCGGCGCCTGCTCGGCCTGGCCCTGGGCTTCGCCGGGGTACTGGTCGTGCTGGGCATCTGGCACGGGGTGCACAGCGGCACGCTCACCGGCAGCCTGGCCTGCATCGGCGCCACGACCTGCTACGGGGCCGGCTTCGCCTACACCCGGCGGTTCCTGTCCAGCCGCGACGAGTCGGCGATCGTGCTGTCGACGATGCAGATCGGCTGCGCTGCCGCCGAGCTGATCCTGGTCTGCCCGGCGGCGAGTGGCGCTCCGCACTGGCCGGGCGTCGGGGCAGGGCTGGCCCTGCTCGGGCTCGGCGCGGCCGGGACGGGCATCGCGTACGTGCTGAACTTCAGCGTCATTCGGGCTGCCGGCGCGACGGTCGCCTCGACCGTCACCTACGTGGTGCCAGTGTGGTCGACGGTCCTCGGGGCCGTTGCCCTCTCGGAACCGTTCGGGCCGGGTGCGCTGGTCGGCAGCGTGATGATCATTTGTGGGGCGGCCCTGACCCGGCCGCCCCGACCGCGGCCAGCGCCCGCGGTCGGCCAGCAGACGACCGCCGAGGGTTCCGGGCCGCCACCAGTCGGCCACCGGTCGGTCGGCCCGCGCGACACGCTCCGGCCGGAGGCGAGCCGGCGGTCGTGAGTCGCTCCACCGCCCGGTCTGCAGGCCCGATCCCGTCGATGGCGATCGCTGGCAAAGCTACCGGGCGCGACAGTCACGGGTGAGGCGGGCGCGTGCGGGCAATCAGCCGCCAGCCCAATCCACCGATGAACATCTGCGTCTGTGATCTACGGGCGGTCGGTTCGCCCTGAACGAATCAGTTGCTGATCGGCTCCGGCCGGTTCGGCGTGGCGGGTTCAGCGTGCGGGTCCGCCGGACTGGCCGGACTTTCATGTGGTCCGCGGTTGTCCTCGCATGGCGGGGTCGATGCCGGCCGCGTCCGGGATCAGCTCTGCCAGAGCGACCGGGTTCGAGCGTCGAATTGGAAACGAATCCTCAGCAGGCGTGCAACAATCGCATCTCATAGCTCCCCCGACCTGTTCCGGTGAACCCTGTCCCAGAGCGGAATCCCAGGCCAGAGGGCATCTGCGCGTTCAGGACGCGCACCGGAACACCGTATCCCGACGATGCTTCGAGGGTCCGTGACAGAGGCGACCAAAAGGACAATTTCATGGATAATTCTCCCATATTTGACCGGCTCCAGAACAGTCTCGGCGCGATTCTCGGTGCGGCCGACGCCGAGCAAACCGTGATAGTCGTTCCCAGCCTGACGCTGCATCCCGACGAACTCGCGAAGATCCCAGGAGTCATGCATTTCGAGGAACGCCTGCTGTTCATGCTCTCCACGCTCACCCAGCCAGCGACCCGGGTGATCTACGTAACCAGCGAGGCGCTTGACCCCGCCGTCGTCGAGTACGCCTTCGACCTCGTCCCGTCGTTGCCCAGACGGCACGCTCGCCAGCGGCTCACGCTGCTGGACTGCGCCGACCCAGGCCCGACGCCGCTGACGGAGAAGATCCTGGCCAGCCCGGACCAGTTGGACCGGCTGCGCCGCTCGGTCCCGGCCCGCGGCCGGGCCCACCTGGTCACCTACGTGAGCACGCCGCTCGAGCAGTCGCTGGCCGTCGCGCTGGGGATGCCACTGTACGCGTGCGATCCGGCACTGAGTGAGATCGGCGGGAAGAGCGGGTCGCGAACGCTGCTGCGCGACGCCGGTGTGCCGGTCCCGGCCGGGGTCGAGGGCGTCCGGACCGAGGCCGACCTCGTCGCCGCGCTGGCGACGGTGAAGGCGGCCGACCGAGCAACACGCAGCGCGATCGTCAAGCTGAATGACAGCTTCGCGGGCGGCGGGAACGCTGTCTTTTCGTTCGAGGGCGGGCCGAACCGTGACCTCGAACCCTGGATCCGGTCGGAACTCCCCCGGCGGCTAACGGTGGCCAGTCCCGCCGACACCTGGGAAACCTATGGCGAGAAGCTCCTGAAAATGGGGGGGATAGTCGAACGATTCATCGATTCAACCGGGACGGTTTCTCCGTCGGTGCAGCTCGAGATCACCCCCGGGACTGGAGCGCGGGTGGTGTCGACCCACGACCAGATTCTCGGTGGACCCAGCGGCCAGATGTTTCTCGGCTGCGTCTTCCCGGCCCACCCGGCAGCCCGTCGCCAGATCCAGGCGCTGGCCCTGCGGGCCGGCAAGGCGCTGGCCGACCGGGGCGTGCTCGGCCACCTGAGCATCGATTTCGTGGTCGAGCCCGCGACCGCCGGCGGAGCCTGCCACGCGCTGGAGATCAACCTCCGGATGGGTGGCGCGACCGCGCCCACCTTCCTGCTGCGCGGGCTGGTCCAAGGTGAGTTCGACGAGGCGACCGGCGAGTACCGGACGCCCGAGGGCGCGCCGCGCTGCTACCAGGCCAGCGACCGCGTCCAGAACTCGGCCTACCGCGGGCTGACCCCCGACGATGTCCTTGACACGGCGCTGCGGGCCGGCCTGCTCTACAGCAACGCACGCCGCACCGGCGTCGCGTTCTACATGCTGGGAGCATTGGCCGACGTGGGCAAGCTCGGCCTGGTCGCGATCGAAACCGACCCCGGACGCGCCGAGCTCCTCTACCACCGGACGATCGCCGCGCTGGACGGCCGCGCCGCCCCTGGGTCCCACCCGCCGGCCGGCCCACTGCGCACGACCTTGGACGACACCTGCGGCCAGCTAGGCCGCGACCACGCTGACGCCTGAAGGAAAGCTCCCGCACAGCCTGCTCGCGGAGCACTGGATCAACCCGCCGGTGGCGGATCCCACAATCTGGCCCTCAGCTACCGGAGCACCCGCCCATCACGGCGCGTGGCCCGGTCATCGCCCGCGCTGTCAGCGACCCACTCTGGCAGGACAGTTCGCTGGTTGAGGTGGCGGGGGCTCTCGCGCGGGCTGGGGAGCATGACCGAGCCGAGCAGATCGCCCGCACCATCCCTATCCGGACCGGCAGGCCCACGCGCTGGCCGACATAGCGGGCGCCCTGGCCAGGACGGGACACCCCACACTGGGCAACTCCATCTGATTTCCATAAAGATGCTGGCCAGCGGCATGAAATCTACGCAAGGCCGAGCGGGTCGTAGCCGGCGTCGAACAGCAACAGCGGCGCCGGGTCGGCGGGGGCCAGCGTGCCGGTGGCGGCTAGGTCGGCGAGCACGCCGCGGACTTGGGCCACGGTGAGGGCGGTGAGGTTGGCGCCGGGGGGTAGGCGGCGGGCGTCGAGTGGGCTCACCCACGAGGAGGCGCCCCAGCCGACGCCGACCATCATGCTGTAGTCGAAGCCGGGCAGGAACGCGTCGCCGCCCTTGCGGCGGAGGTGGACCATGGTCCGGCCGTCGGTGTGTGCGGCGTCGGGCCGGGCCAGCGGGGTGGTGTCGAGGCTGAACATCAGTGGTTCGCCGACGCGGGCGGGATCGATGTGGGCGGCCTGTAGCCGGCGCAGGGCGGCGGTGTCGATGCGGCCCCGGGCCAGGGCGGCGTAGGCAGCCCCGTGCCCGCGGCGGCACTCCGGTTCCACCGACAGCTCCGCCGGAGAGCGGACCGGCCCGGAGGCGCACAGCATCGCGTCGGCGAGGTCGAACAGGGTGTCCCCGCGCCGGGTGAAGCACCGGTGTACCTCGGCGCGGAACCGGACGAGCCGGGCCGGTGCCTCGGTATCGCCGGCCGTGGTGCCGCCGGGATCGAGGTCGTCGGGGCCGGCGGCGGTCATGGTGGCCCGGCTGCCGGTGGGGTCGGCCACCGTGGCCTCGACGTCGACGGAGTCGAAGAGGATACTCATGGTTGCGACCTTGGATCGATTGCGTTACCTCAACCGTACCAAGGTCGCCTTTTCATGGAGTTGTGGTCTCTCGCCGTGGCAACCGACCGGTTGATCGAAAACTGCGTTAAATCGCAAGCTTGAGGCCGGCGACGACAGTATGCAGGGCGGGTCGTCGTCCCGCACGGTTTTGATCCACGTGTCGAGGTCTTCGCTGCGGCGCCCGGTGGGTAGGGGTAAACGCGCCTACCTGGGCGGCCAGGACGGTCATCTGCGGACAGCTTGCGACCAGGTCGTCTCGGTGCCACCGCCGGTGATCGGGCAGGTTCTCGTGCCTGATCACCGGCCAGTCGACCCGGTGACGTGGGGACGGCGGGGTGCGTGCGGGGTCGGGGTGTCCCTGCTGGGAGGTGGCACACGAGCAGGGTGCTGCTTATCCGGATAGCCCTGCTCGCGGATCTCGGCCAGCAGGCGGGTGGCCGCCCTGGTCGGGTGAAACACACGGATCAGGTGGAGAGCTTCCGGTCCGTTGTCTCCGACAAGCCGGAACCCTTCAGCCCGACATGAGCGTCCCGGCGCGGCGCCGAG
>NZ_CAKJTM010000097.1:0-7204 GCF_917627345.1 Protofrankia sp. CiP3
AGCCCCGCGACGCCGCGTCCCCTATTGCCGGGCGCTCTAAATAAAATCCGATCTGTCTGTTCTCTACGGAACGCGATCTCGATGCCGGGATGGGCCCGGAGGCCACGCCATCGCCAGCGGATTTCGTCAGGCGAGGGCTGCGACGGTGGCTTCGGTCAGCGCGTGTTCCTACAGCGTGTTTCGGAAGTCGTTGTTCGATCAGGGAACCGACCTGCCGCACGAGCCGCCTGGCCGGGATCGTGGTGATGCTGTCACAGCTGACCGCGCTGTCGTGGTCAGGGCCGTTCCGCGCCCCCACGGGTACTTCGATGGACAGGCCTCGAGCCGTCGAGGTGATCATACAAGATCGTCTATTGTCGGCATAAATTTACCCAGCAATATGTATGTACTTGTCCAGAATCATGGTGATTCGATGCGGCGACCAAACGAAGTACTACTAGGATGGCTGCCGGGTCGGGATCTGATGGCTGCAGAACAGTGCGATCAGCGCGATGGCGGCCAGCAGGGACAATGACGTGCGCAGTCCGTCAATGCGGGCGGCCGCGTTCTGCTCGACGATCGCTTCGGCCGTGTGTGGGGGCACCCCAGCCCCGTCGAGCGCGGTCTTCAGATCCTCGTCGGAAATGAACGGGATGCCGCCAGCCAGCTCCACCTGCGCCTTCGAAGAAAGATCCGCGGGGACGGCGGGGTTGTGCTGGACGCCGCTGAGGAACGACGCGGTCAGCGAAGAGATGAGCACCGCGCCGCTCAGTGCGGTTCCGATCGAGGCACCAAGGTTCGTGACAGTATTCTGTACCCCACCGACTTCACCGCTGTGTTCGTCGGGCACCGACGACACGGTAACGCTCCCGAGCTGTGACGCCAGGGCGCCAATGCCGAGGCCCGCGAGCAACATCGGCCAGGTCACGATTTCGGCTCCGGCACCCGCGTCGAGCGCGGCCACCATGATTACGATACCGGCGAACAGCGCAAGAAAGCCGGCCTGAACAACGCGGCGTGGCGACGCGTCCGGGAAAACCCTGGGAATACCCGCGGCGGCCAGCAACAGCGTGCTGGACAGGGGCAGCAACCGGATGCCGGTCGCCACCGCTGAAAGCCCGAGCGCCACTGACAGGAACAATGGCACCGCGAAGAAGAGGCCGGCTTGCAGAAAATACTGGAAAAAGAACGAGATGAGCCCGCCCCGCAGGATCCGATTCCGCAACATCGCCGGATCAATGAGCACGGCGTCGCCGCGGGCGAGACGGTGGGTCTGCCACCATAGGAAGAGCCGCAGCACAATCCCACCCGCGAGTATCAGCCAGCTGACCGGCGACAGTCCAAGCCAGCTGGGAGCACCCGTCTTGGGCTGGACAAAGCCCCAGCTCCCCGAACGGAGAATGCCATACACGACGAGCCCGAGCCCGAGTGCCGACAACGCGGTGCCCACCAGATCGAGCCGCGTGCCCGCCGTGGGCGGGGTGTCGACCATCTGACGGGTGAGGATCAGGATGACGAACACGACGAGAACCTCACCAGCGAACACCCATCGCCAGGACAGATAGGTAGTGAGCAGCCCGCCGATGAGGGGGCCCGCCGCCACCGCGATCGCGCCGGCCGAGGCGACGAGCCCATACGCGCGCGGGCGTTGGTCGCGGACGAAGTTCGACGCGACCAGGGCTACGATCGCTGGCATGATCAATGCTGCCCCGACGCCTTCGAGAAAGGACCACCCGAACATCAGCGTGGCAAGGTTCCCCGCAAGCGCGGTAATGAATGATCCACATCCATAAATGACGCACCCGATGACAAAAGCGCGTTTTCGGCCGAGAATCTGGCCGAGCCTACCTCCTGTGATCATAAATGAAGCCATCACCAGCGTGTAGAAGGTGACGGCTGTCTGGATTCCGGTAACGGTCGTGCCGACATCCTTGGCAACAGTCACGATCGACACATTCATGACCGAGCTGTCGAGCGTCATGAGAAACTGTCCCGACGCAAGCGTCAGCAGGACAACTCCGGCTCCGCTGGTTTCCTTTTCGGCGCGCCGGCTCGCTTCTTTTTTTTGATCTTGGATCATGTACCGACCCATCCCAGGAGGGAAACCCGGTATGCACCATCGCGGCCGGCCGGACCGCCGCGCATCCCCCCTTCCGGGGGATTCTTTGCGGACCGAAGCCGACCGACAGATGACGATGATCACATCGACACCGCGCGCCAACGACGCAGCCCCACTCAAGGCTCGATGAGAGGATCCCGATCCTTTTATCATAAAAATATAATTTATCTAAAAATGAAAAATAATTATGCAAAATTCCTTTAGTAATTACTCTCTGTAACAAAAATCCTCCGATAGGCATACACCCATCCGCGGTACCACGAGTGCCCGGCAACTGGGGAATGATCAATGGGTGGGGGTGGGTACATCGCGCGCCCACTCCCCGTTCCAGTCAGCCAACCAGCGCATTTACGGATGATCAAACCATATACTTCCGTGGCTGCGGACAGCGTGCTACTCTTCCCCCTGCGCGCTTCTTCCGATCAGCAAGAGCGGTCGGCTCCGGCCGGCCGCACTGACGCGGTTCCACGGGGGATCTAGCACGGTCAGCTCCGCTGACTCTCGCCGGCCGGATTGTTTGCTGTTCATCAGGTTTTGTGCTGCTCACCCAATGTGGAGAGGTACGATCGCGCACTCTCTTCCCCAGGCCAGCCGGACCCGTGGTACCGGATTCCCGACAGCACCCGCCAACGTCGGTCCTTCCAGTACTCCGGCTCTGCTGACGTTCTCACCGGAAAACCCTCGACCACACTTTCCGACCATCCCCATGATTCCAAAAACGCTTCTTTCCCGGCGCCTGATTGCCGCTTTCCTCATGCAGTCATTTCGCTGACCAGCTGACCAGCTGATATCAGGACCGCCGACCGCGACAACACGGGGCAGATTACTTCTTCGTATCATCAGACCACGCCCCAGATTCCACCCGAGGAATGATTATGAAAGCAGACCTGACGCTCACCACGTTGGATGCGTTCACTCCGCCGGAGCGGGAGTTCTTCCTTCCCGCGCTGCCGCGTTCCCTCCCGTTCGCCTATCATCCGAAAGCCGCCCAGATCGAATTTGCTTCGAACGGCTGGGTACGGACGGAACTCGCCGGCTGCTTCGCGACCGAGGCGGACCTGCTGGCCTTTTTACGCCAACGCAACGGAATCTATGGTCCCCTCACTGTTCCGAACGCTGACGAGCAGCGAGCTCGCGACATCACCGACTGGTACCAATACGTCACAGTAATCGACAGCTTCGTCTCGGACCGATCAGCCCTCGGCGCCAGCGACGGCAAAGCCCGGAATGCCTTCGCCAGCATCATCGCGGACTTCCGCGGCGAAGGCGATCCGGCCAACGACCTCCCCTACAGCCGCGCGGCCAAAGACCTCTGGAAACGGATCAGCCCCGGCCTCAGCCCGGCCCAGGTGTCCAGGTTCACCGCGAGCCTGGAGGCCTTCCTACGCGGATGCGCCACCGAGATCCACTCTAAGATCACAAACAACGTACCGGACTACGAGGCCTGCCTGGCGGTCCGGATGGACAGCTTCGGCTGCGACTTCATCGAACTGCTGACCGAGTACGGCGCGGCCGTGGACATGAGCGACCTCCTCCCGCAGCTCACCGAAGTCCACCAGCACTGCCGACGACAAATGATCATAATAAACGATCTGCTGTCATGGCGTAAGGAACACGCCCAGGGCGACACGATGACTGTCGTGCGGGTCCTGACCGAACGAGACGGCTTCAGCCTGCAGGACGCTGTCAACCGGCTCTGCGCACTCGTCGAGCACCATGAGAAGGCTTACATCGAGGCTCGCGACGATCTGCTGTCCGGCCCACTCGGCACACGCGGCGACGTACGCACCTACCTCACCGCGGTAGACCACCTGATGGGCGGCAGCCAGGAGTTCGAGTACCTGACCCCGCGCTACTTCGGTGACGGCTCGGTATGGGACGGCTCGACCTCAGGATGGGTAGACCTCCGCGCCTCCGTGACACACTTCCGATCACAGCCCTGGCCGGTCGAGACGGTCGAGACGCCAGCCACGGCGACCACCGCCGGCACCGGGACCAACACCGCGCCCGGATGCCCGGTCCCGCACAGAACGGTGACCCCAGCCTCAGGGGCCGACACGTCCGGCAGCGCTCCCGACCGGGTAGCCACGCCGTCCCCCCGCAAAGGCGGGACCAACCGTGCCTATTCCGTCGTGACCGCCCCGGGCGGCATCCCGGTGATCGGCCACGCCCTCCGGCTGTGGCGGTGGCCGTTGCGGTTCCTGTCCTCGCTACCCGCCCAAGGCGACCTCGTCCGGATCAGAATCGGGCCGCGCGAGGCCTATCTGGCCTGCCACCCCGCGCTGGTCACACAGGTCCTGATGGACACACGTACCTTCGACAAGGGCGGGCCACTGTTCGACAAGATTCGGCTGCTTGTGGGGAACGGGCTCGTCAGCTCGATGTGGGAAGACCACCGCCAGCAGCGGCGGATGCTCCAGCCGGCGTTCCACCCGTCCCGGCTGCCCGGCTACGCCAGGCTGATGCGGGAAGAGATCGACGATCTCCTGGCCTCCTGGACGGACAACCAGCTGTTTGACATCAACGACGCGATGCACGCCCTGACCCTACGGATCACCGCCCGTACCATGTTCGCGACCACGGTGAGCGGTCGTCCCATCATTCCCGAGGTCGCCCACTACATGCCGATCATCATGCGAGGCATCTACAAACGGACGGTCGCACCGATCGGCTGGCAGGAGAAGATCCCCACCCCGGGTAACCGCCGGTTCAACCAGGCACGGGCCCGGATGCACACGATTATCGAAGAGACGATCGAGATTCAGCGTCGCACCAGCACCGACCGCGGCGACCTGCTGTCGATCCTCGTAGCCACCCGCGACGAGGAGAGCCAGCACCGGCTGACCGACGAGGAGATCTACGACCAGATCATGACCCTGCTCATCGGCGGGACGGAGACCACCGGCAACACCATGGTCTGGGCCTTCCACGTCCTTGCCGAGCACCCGCGGGTCGAAGCCCGGCTGCACGCCGAACTCGACGAAGTACTCGGCGGCCGGCCACCGACGTTCGACGACCTGCCACGGCTGGACTACACTTGGCGGGTTCTGTGCGAGACCCTGCGGATGTATCCACCAGCCTGGTTACTCACCCGCACGACCACCCGGGAGACCGAGCTGGCCGGGCAGCGGCTGGCCAAGGGCGCCATCGTGATGTACAGCCCGTACATGATGGGGCACAACCCCGCCCTGTTCACCGACCCGGAACGCTTCGACCCGGACCGCTGGCTGCCCGAACGGGCCAAGGACTTCCCACGCGGCGCGATGGTGCCGTTCAGCGCGGGAAGTCGCAAGTGCATCGGTGACACCTTCGGCCGTGCCGAGGCGACGCTCGCGGTCGCCGCGATCGCCGCCCGCTGGCGGTTATGCCCCGCGCCCGGCGCCAAGCCGCACACCGCCATCCCGAAAGCGTCACTGGGCACCGGGCCGTACCCGATGATCCTGAAGCCCCGTCCGGTCACGACCACCGGCGCGGGCCTCGTGCTGAGCGACGCCAGCTGATCCACCGGCCGGCCTACCGGCCAGCCACGGCGGGCGGACCGTTCCGTGCCCTGTGGAAAAGAGAGCCCATATCATGGGTAACTCCCCGCGCCGCCGCGCGATGCACGCACTCCAGCCCCGCTCCTTCCGCTGTAGCGGCAGCATGACGGAAAGATGACAAGAAGGCGTGGTGCTGTCGCGGTGGCTATGCGCAGACGACTACATCAACAACTCACCGTTACGGAAAATGACTCACCGCGAATTCGGTCAGCCTTCCGGAAGACAGACGTGGATGCGCTGGCTATCGTGCGTCTGTGACGACTTTGCGGATATCGGATGTGGCTGGCCTGTTGGGCGTCAGCGATGACACAGTGCGACGCTGGGCGGACGCGGGCAGATTGCCAGTAATCCGTGACGACAGCGGTCGGCAGGCTGTCGAGGGCGCGGCGCTGGCTCAGTTCAGCAAGGAGCTCGCGGCATCAGCTGACCGGCCGCTGGCGGGAGACGCCGCGGTGGTCGGTGAGTCAGCCCGCAACCGCTTCCCCGGCATCGTTACCCGGGTCGTCCGCGACGGGGTGATGGCGCAGGTCGAGATCCAGGCCGGTCCACACCGGATCGTGTCGTTGATGAGCCGGGAGTCCGCCGACGATCTCGGCCTGGAACCGGGCGTGATCGCGGTGGCGTCGGTGAAGTCGACCAACGTGGTGATGGAACTTCCTCAGCAGCGCCGTTGACCCATTCCGCGCCGGGGCCGTCGGCACCGGCGGACGTTTTCGTGTTGAGGGGGACGCGTGAGAACGCGATCGAAATTCTGGGCGCTGTGTGCCCTGCTGACTGCTGTTCTGGTCGGATGCGGATCGAACACGACCGGATCCAGCGCCGCGTCGACGGTGCCGTCGGTAGCGCCGGCCACGACGGCGCCGGTGACCGGGACGGTGACGGTGTTCGCGGCCGCGTCGTTGACGGAGTCGTTCACCGAGATCGGGAAGCAGTTCGAGGCGGCGCATCCCGGGACGACCGTGAAGTTCAACTTCGGGGCGAGCTCGACGCTGGCGACCCAGATCACCCAGGCCGCGCCCGCGGACGTGTTCGCCTCGGCGAGCCCGACGAACATGGCCACCGTCGTCGACGCCGGGTCGGCGGCCAACCCGACGACGTTCGCGAAGAACACGATGGAGATCGTCACCCCGCCGAACAACCCGGCGCACATCGCTTCAGTCGCGGACCTGGCAAAGCCGGGAGTGAAGGTGGCGCTGTGCCAGGCCCAGGTCCCCTGTGGGGCAGTCGCGGCCAAGGTCCTGTCCAACGCGGGCGTCAGTGTCACGCCGAAGACCTATGGCCCGGATGTGAAGGCGGTGCTGACCACCGTTGAACTCGGCGAGGTCGACGCCGGCATGGTGTATGTCACCGACGCGCAGGCCGCCGCGGCGAAGGTCAAGGGGATCCCGATCCCCGCGAATCAGAACGCCTCCACGGCCTATCCGATCGCGGCTTTGACCAAGGCGTCGAACCCCACCGCCGCGGCGGCGTTCGTCGCGTTCGTCCTGTCGAGCAGCGGGCAGGCCGTACTGGCCAAGGCCGGGTTCTCGCCCGGTTCGTGAGTCAGTTCCCGGTTGTGGGCCGCGGC
>NZ_CAKJTM010000097.1:7864-13151 GCF_917627345.1 Protofrankia sp. CiP3
CGGACGGGTACCGGTCCCGCTGGCGGTCGCGGGCGGGGCTGCGACCGGGTTTCTCCTGCTCCCGCTGGCCGCTCTGCTGGTGCGGGCACCATGGCGCAACCTGCCCACGCTGCTGGCCACACCGGCGGTAGGAGAGGCACTGCGGCTGTCGCTGCTGACCACGACCATCGCGACCGCGTTGTCGCTGCTGGTCGGGGTGCCGCTGGCCTGGCTGCTGGCCCGGTCCAGCTTTCCCGGCCGGAGGCTGTTGCGGGCGGTCATCACGGTTCCGCTGGTACTGCCGCCGGTGGTTGGCGGGGTCGCACTGCTGCTCGCGTTCGGCCGGCGGGGGGTCGTAGGCCAGTACCTGGACGCCTGGTTCGGCATCACGCTGCCGTTCACCACCGCCGGCGTTGTCGTGGCGGAGGCGTTCGTGGCGATGCCGTTCCTGATCGTGACGGTGGAGGGGGCGCTGCGGTCGACCGACCGGCGCTTCGAGGAGGCCGCCGCCACCCTTGGCGCAAGCCGGTTGGTCACCTTCCGCCGGGTCACCCTCCCGATGATCGCGCCGTCGCTCGCGGCGGGTGGGGTGCTGTGCTGGGCACGCGCACTCGGTGAGTTCGGCGCGACGATCACGTTCGCGGGGAACTACCCGGGGACAACCCAGACAATGCCGCTGGCGGTCTACCTTGCGCTGGAGACCGATCCGGACGCGGCGATCGCGCTGTCTGTCGTGCTGCTCGCTGTCGCGGTGGGTGTCCTGCTGTTGCTGCGGGAACGCTGGTTGCGGCCGGGTACCACACTATGAGCGAGACGGAAGGGCTCAGCGCGGTGACGCGGCTGTCGGCGGTGCCCGCCGGGGCGGGTGGCGGCGACCTGCGTGCCCGGGTCCGGGTGGCGCGCACGAACGGTTTCGTGCTGGACGTGACAGTACGTGTCGCGGGCGGGACGACGATGGCTGTCCTCGGTCCGAACGGGTCGGGCAAGACGACGCTGTTGCGGGCGCTCGCCGGCCTGCAGCCCATCGGCACCGGCCGTATCAGCGTCGGCGGCGTTGCGCTGGATGATTCAGCGGAGGGCATCTTCGTCCCGACGCAACGCCGCGGGGTCGGGATGGTCTTCCAGGACTACCTGCTGTTCGGCCACCTGTCCGCCCGGGACAACATCGCGTTCGCCCTGCGCTGCCGGGGAGTTCCCCGCGCCGAGGCCCGCGCCGCCGCCGGGGTGTGGCTGGCGAGGTTCGGCCTGGCCGAGTTCGCGGGCCGCCGTCCCGGGGCGCTGTCGGGCGGGCAGGCCCAGCGGGTCGCGCTCGCCCGAGCCCTGGCCGCGGAACCCCGCCTGCTGCTGCTCGACGAGCCTCTCGCGGCGCTGGACGCATCCACCCGGTTGGCGGTCCGGGCGGATCTACGCCGGCACCTCACCGGGTTCGCCGGCCCCTCGGTGCTCGTGACTCATGATCCGATCGAGGCGATGGTGCTCGCCGACGACATCGTCATTGTGGAGGCGGGGCGGGTGGTACAGCAGGGCCCGCCGGCCGAGGTGGCACGCCGGCCCCGGACCGACTATGTGGCCAGGCTCGTCGGGCTGAACCTCTACCGGGGCGAGGCCGACGCGGGCCGGGTGCGGTTGGCCGGCGGCGGCCTCCTCACGATCGCGGACACCGCGATCAGCGGACGGGTGCTGGCCGCGCTGCGGCCGTCCGCCGTCGTCCTCGGGGTGGACGAGCCGCACGGCAGCGCTCGTAACACGCTGATGGGCCGGGTTACCGGCTTGGAGCTGCTGGGTGACCGGGCTCGGGTCGCGGTGGACGCGGCCCCGCCGGTGCTCGCGGATGTCACCCCGGCCGCGCTCGCCGACCTGCGACTGGAACCAGGGATGATCGTTTGGGCGTCGTTCAAGGCGACCGACATCGAGACCTATCCCGATTCGGTGGATGACGCCCTGGCTGGCGAAGCCGCGCCTGACGCGTGACAGCACCAGTCGTTCATGCGTCGGGTCGCCCTCGACGGATCGCGCGCCACCCGACGCGGTGACGAGCGTGCCGGAGACAACACCGACGACCTACCGGCCACCGCTGAGATCACCGGGAGCGGTAATAGCCGTAAATACGGGGGACCCGGCAGGCCCGGCGTCGTTCGGATGTCACAGAAACATGACTCACCGTTACAGTAACGATGATCTTATCCTGCGGGAATCCCCGAAGGTCCTCAACTGCGGTTGATTTTCGATATATGATCATCATATGCGGAACAATAAAATTGTTGCACCGCCTCCTATCATTACCTATGGTGATCAGTGGCTCGCCAGCGATGCGCTCATCCCATCGGCACCCGCCGCCTCGTCGTCCACCGGCGTCCAACGCGCCGCATGGATGTTCACAGGCCCACGTCATGGCCGACGGCCTGCCCGCGACCGCCGGCACGACCGGCCACCCGCTTGCGGGTGCGGCGCGAACCCGTTCGTGGGCTACCGGTACCGCGCGAGTACGGCCACCAATCCGGCGCGGCTGGGGCGCGGACCGGTCCGGCCGGCCGTACGAACCCATCCGCGGCAGCGAGGTCGGCGGCGGCGGCGTAGGGCATGTCGCGAAAGCCAGCTGTTCGGCTCGCCACGCTCAGGCGGCCCCTGGCCGCGTTCTCGGCCACACCGACACAACTCATCCGGTATCGGTCCGGTCCGCGGCCTTACCAGGAACCACCTGGACGCGGCTCCCTGATCGAACGCCGGCTTCCGAAACACGCGTAGCGCGACCGGCAACAGGGGAGACGGCATCGCGGGGCTGGGGCGCGCGCCTCAGCCCCGCTCCTTGATCCACACCTCTGTCGCCAGGCGCTCTTATCGGGCATTACGGGTAACAAGGCTGATGACGTACGTGGCCGTTGTACGTAGGCTGGGAGCGGTTCTCCCCTGAGCAACATCCTGATGTGATGAGGTAGATCAATGAGCTTGAGCATTCGCAACCGGCTCGCGGGAACCGTTACCGAGATCACCACTGGGGCGGCGATGGGCACAGTATCGATCGACGTTACCGGTGGACAGCGTGTCACCGCCGCGGTGACTATGGACGCGGTCAAGGATCTCGGCATCTCGGTGGGGTCCGCTGTCGGCATTCTGATCAAATCGACCGAAGTGTCGCTGACCACCGGGGCCGTCGCCGGTCTCAGCATCCGCAATCAGCTGCCTGGCACGGTTTCCAGGCTCGAGACCGGTGATGCCATGACCGTGGCACACATCGCCCTCGATGGCGGTGGCGAGATCACAGCGGCGATCACCCGGGCGGCCGCGACGGATCTCGGTCTCGCGTCGGGTTCCACCGTGACCGCTCTGATCAAGTCGACGGAGGTCGCGCTCTCCGCCGCCTGACGTCGTGGGTGTCCGGCACGGCGGTCGCCGCTGGAGAAGTACCGCCGCCCTTCATGATCAACTAAGAGCGCCCGAGGATAGGGCGTTCGGTCAGCGAGCGGCTCATCCGCGCCCGGTCCGGCAAGGCGGCGGAGGAAGGTGCCCTGGTGCTGGGCGCCGACTGAGGACAACGCGGCCGGGCGGGACGCGGGGAGCCGCGAGCCGGACAGTCCTATCCTCGGGCGCTCTAAAGGTTCGCAATCACCGCCGTGTCAGGAGCGCCCCGCCCAGAAAGTACTGGCCGACCATCTCGAAGTTCGTCCACGAGAGGGTGATGTGCTTGACCGCCGCGTGGATGTCACGGAAACAGCGGTCCAGCCGGCTGGCGCTGTAGAGGGCGCTCGTCCCGGCCAGATCGTAGAGCGTGTCCACGGCCGTCGCGGTGTTCTCGCCCACGGCCGCCGCCGCCAGCCTGATCAGCGCGCTGAGGTCCTCCCCGCCATGTTCGCCGTGTGCCGTCGCCTGGTCGGCGGCATCGGTGAGCAGCAGGGCGCTGGCCCGCGCCAGGACCTCCGCGCGGGCCAGCCCCGCCTGCACGGTATGGCTGGCCGCCAGCGGACTCGTCGCCCTGGCGGGAATCTTCTCCTGGGCCAGACAGCGGAAGGTCTCGAGGGCGTCCTGAACGATTCCCAGCGCTGTCGACGCGGTCGTGAACGGAGCGAAGTCGTAGTAGGCGATGTCGTAGGCTCGGGATGGGCGGCGGGCCGGCGGGCGCCGCAGGAGGGAACCGTCAACTGTGTGATCGTCAGGGACGACAAGGCCGTCGAGGCGGTAGGTCGTGCTCCCGGTGCCGCGTAGTCCCATGGTGAACCAGTCGTCCACGAACAGGGCGGCGCTCTTGGGCACGAAGGCCATGTATGTCCGCGGCCCGGCGGGGGACGGACACGCCATGTCGTCCTCCGCGAGTATGGCGGCGCAGACCAGCCAGGTGGCGTGCGCCGAGCCGCTGGCGAACGACCAGGTGCCGTGCAGCCGGTATCCGCCGGGCACGCGTTCGGCCCGGCCGGTCGGATTGATACCGCCGACCACCAGCCCCGGGCTCTCGTGGAAAAGGCGCTGTGCCACCGGCTCCGGCAGATAGTCCGACAGCCGGCCGATGGCGCCTTGGACGCCCATCTGCCAGGCAACGGATGCATCGATGCGGGCCAGCGTCCGCAGGACGGCTGAGCCGGTCCGCACGCTGACCTGCCCACCACCAAAGGCGTCGGCGACCCACATCCGGTGGATGTTCTGTCCGCGCAACGCGTCGATGACCGCGGCTGGAGTCATCCGTTCATGTTCGGCCTGGTCCCGGTAGCGGACGAGCACCGGGGCAATCTTCTCGACACGCCCGATCCACTCCGCGGTTTCGTCGGAAAAACAGTCATTGCCCGAAAACATGGAGCATGTACGCCCCTCGCTCATCCCGGCTCCTGTAAGAATGGCTACGCTGTGATTCCCCATGCTCCCCAGGCAGGCGAGGAGATGCTAACAGGATCGCGTGCCGGGAATTCTGATGGTGACCATCCTCCATTCTCGGCGAGAATACGATACCCAGCGTCGAATAATCAAGTCCCGTTCGGCATGAGAACATCGCTGAGCAGGGCGAAGGCCTCTCGTCTCGTGGGACCATCACCGAGGGGCAGCAGGACAGCTGCCGTCAGGTGCAGCCACTTTTAGCCCTACCGGTGAATACGGCTGGTCACGCCGACGGCCGCCTGCGGTACGGATGACTCCGCCGCGCGCCCATGCCGCCTTCTTTCTCCTGGCTGCCGGGAACCGACAGCCAGGTCGCCGTCACCCACATCTATCCGCCGCTACAACCACCCGAATCCATCGTTATTTCATTACGGATTCTAAGTGGTCGCCGCTGGAAGTTCGTCCAGGGTCTGCCGGCGCCGACCACTAAGAGCGCCCGAGGATAGGA
>NZ_CAKJTM010000097.1:13539-17750 GCF_917627345.1 Protofrankia sp. CiP3
GTCAGTCGGCGCCCACCACCAGGGCGCCTTCCTCCGCCGCCTTGCCGGACCGGGCGCGGATAAGCCGCTCGCTGATCGAACGCCCTATCCTCGGGCGCTTTAAGGAACTACTGAGGCGCCGCACTAGTTCATGCAGAGGCCCCACACGTCGGTGTAGGTAGAGGAGCTGGACGATCCGCCGGTGTGGCCGGTCGCGGACCAGTTTGTTGTCGATGATCCGTTGGAGGCCGTGTTGCCGCTGCCGTCGCTCGGGTAATCGCCGGCCAGATGATCGCCCTGGGAACCGGGCGCGGTGAAGGCGCTGGTAGTGGGGTCGCCGCCGCTGATGGATGCGCCGCCGCTGATCATGTTGCCCGATCCGCCGCAGGTGCTGCTGGTAGCTGTCACGGCGCTGTTCGCGGTGGTCGGCCCGGACACGTGGGTGTGCTTGACCGTGACCGTGATACCGCTGACGTTGATTCCGCTTCCGCTGCAGACGGCGAAGGCGGCGGTGGTGTTGCCGGTGCCGCTCATGCCGCCGTTCAGCGCGACCGCCGTCCAGGAGGTCGGGTTGGTGCCGCCGTCAGCTGTCGCGCTGCCGGAACTGTCGGACGGGTAGCTGGCGATCGCTTTAACACTCTCGTTGCTGGCCAGCGTGGATTGCGCACCGCCGCCCAGCAGCCGGGTGTTGGCCGGGCAGGTCGCCGTCACCGAGGCCATTCCCCCGGAGGTGGTGGGCCCGGAGGTGCTGTTGACCACGACCTGGGTGTGGTTGATCGTCGTGTTGGTGAAACAGACCGCGAACGGCTGGACGGTGAAGGTGCCGGTGCCGTTCCCGCCGATACCGCCGTAGCCCAACCAATAGGTGGGATCCGTCGCGCCGTTGCTCGCGGCCGAGGTGCCGTTGGTGCTCGGCTCGGTCTCCATGATGTGGATGCCGTTCCCGCCGGTCACCTGGACCCCACCACCGGACACGAGGCCGCTGGAGCACTGGGCGCTCGTCGTGAGCAGAGAACCGGCCGCGGGGTTCGTCCAGGATGTCGTGCCGGGAGTGGCGACCGTGGCCGTGGTCGAGGCGAAGGCCACACCGGGTAGCGCCAGAACCAGCACCGCACCAACGCCCGCTGCTGCCAGGAGGTTCCGTTTGTTCGCCATTGTCGATCCTCTCAGTGTGTTGTCATCGCCGGCCACGACGGCACGGCGAAGGTCGATGGGGCACAGCACGGGTTGCGGGAGGAAGGTGGGATGCCGGCTGGCGCAGCGACGGGGCACCATGCCAAGCCGGTGATCTCAGGGGCGTCGCGAGGAGCGGCGCCCCTGAGATCACAATCAGTTCCGCTTGTTCGGTGTCACGGGGACGGCGGGCGGCGCCGTACCCGGGGCTGGGGTGGGTGCCGGGGCCGGTGCCGGGGCGCCGTCGTGGCCGACGCCGCCACCCTGGCCATGGCCCGTGGCCGGAATGGTCCACGTGATTGTGATCTCGCCGTTGCCGTTGTTCACGGTGCCCGCGTTGACCCCGGTAGTCAGGACCACGTTCTGTACACGGGCCGCGGCGAACGAGCTACCGCCGCCGCCACCACCGCCACCGCCACCGGCTCCGCCGAAGGCACCGCCGCCGCCGGAACCGCCACCGCCGCCGTAGTATCCGCCGCCAGCACCGCCGCCCGCGGCGCCACCGGAAGTGGTGGCTGTGCTGCGGCATGGCGGGTTCAGCGGCATGTCGGTGCTGCAGGGTTTGTTCCCGGCCCCGCCGTTGCCACCGGCTCCGAGTACGCCGGGCAGCCCGTCGCCGCCACAGCGGGGATCGGTCAGCGGGGGGCCATCCGCTCCGGCGCCGGTGCCGGACCGGCAGGCGCTCGGTCCGGCTGCGCCGCCGGCGGTCTGGGTACCGCCCATGCCGGAGTTTCCGGGGTTGCCGCCGTTAACCTGCACGTCGCCGTTGTCCCCGATGATCCCGCCGCCGCTGCCGCCGCCACCGCCCAGCGCGCCGCCCTGGCCACCCGCGCCGCCTGCGCCGCCACCGCCACCGCCGACCAGCAGTCGGCTGGACAGGCCACAGTGCAGCCGCTTGCAGCCTTCTTCCCTTGCTAGGCGGATGTCGGAGGAGCCGCCGCCGCCGGAGCCGTTGCCGCCGTTGTAGATGGCGGCGCCGCCCGTGGCGCCCGAGGCATCACCCGGTGCGCCGGGCACACCGCCGTTGGACCCGCCGAACCCGCCGAGGGCCCCGGCACCACCGGACGGGCCGTTGCTCATCCCGCCGGAACGGGAGGCGGCCGTGGCGTTTTCGCCCTTGCCTGCGACGTCGACCTGGAACACCTGGCCGTGGTTCAGATCGGTCAGCGTGCCGGCCGCCTGGCCACCAGCCCCGCCGGGGCGGCTGGTGATGTCGCCGAGCGGGGAACCTCCGTGCGCGGCGTCACCGGCGATGAAGTAGTGCCCGCCCTGACCGCCGGTGACCGTGACCTCTGCTGAGCTGACCCTGGGCGGCACAGTGAATGTGTCTGAGCCGACCACGTCGTATGTACAGGTCCGCGTGGTCGCCGTCGCGGACAGGACACCGTGGAGCCCGCACGGACCATCCGGCGTGCCCTTGCCACCCTGCGGGTCCTGGTGTCTTGGCACGATCACCAGCCCCTCCGGCCGCGGCCCTACGGGGATCGGCAGGCCCTCCGCGTGGGTGGACAGGACGATCGGGGTCACGTTGTTGCTGTTCCGGTTGACCACGTAGGCGCCGAGGCCTTCCGGGGTTACCGCGATCGCGAACGGATCGGCACCACCGGAGCTGAACGGGGTGCTCGGCGTGTTGGTGGCCACGTCGATCGGGGTCACCACGCTGTCCCGCTGGTTGGTGACGTAGAGCGTCTTGCCGTCGGGAGTGATGGCGATCCCGACCGGCCGGTCACTGACCTGGATCGGCGGTAGTGGCTGGTTGGTGGCCACGTCGATCCGCGAGATGGTCGCGCTGCCCGCGTTGGCGTTGTTGGTGATGTAGAGCGTCTTGCCGTCGGGAGTGATCACGATCCACTGTGGATTGTTTCCGGCCGGGATGGGGATTCCCGCCGTGTCGGTGGCCACGTCGATCGGGGTCACGTTGTTGCTCGCGGCGTTGACCACATACGCGGTCCTGTCATCGGGCGTGATCACGACGCCATGCCCGTCGTTGCCGATCGGGATCCGCGGGCCGGGGGTGTTGGTCCTCAGGTCGATCGGGGTCACGTCGTCGCTGAGGTTGTCCACCACATACGCCTTGCGCCCATCGTGCGTGATCGCGATCCCGAACGGGAACTGACCGACCGGAATAGACGTGCCGGGCGTGTTGGTAGCCACATCGATCGGGGTCACTGTGCCGTCGGCGCGGTTAGTCACGTAGACGGTCCTGTTATCCGGGGTGACCGCGAGCGCGCGAGGAGCGTTACCGACCGTGATCGGAATGCCCGGCGTGTTGGTCGTGACGTTGATCGGCGTGACCGTGTTGCTGCCGTTATTGATCACGTAGGCCGTTGCGGTGTCCGGATGCCAGCCTGGGGGCAGGGCCGAGCCCGTGCCGGGGCTGGGGGTCGTGGGTGAGGGTGAGGGTGAGGGTGAGGGTGAGGGTGAGGGCGGGGCCGTCGTGCTGCTGCTCGTGGGCGTGGGCGTTGTGGGCGGGGCCGACGGGCCCCAGTTAATGATCACCTCGCCGTTGCCGCTGTTGACCGCGCCGGTGTTGGCCCCGGAGGCCAGTACCGCGGACGACACCGAAGAGGCCACGAACGAACTGCCGCCACCACCACCGCCACCGGCGCCACCACCACCGCTGAAGGTGCCGCCACCACCAGACCCCGCGCCACCACCGAAATAGCCGCCACCAGCGCCACCGCCGGCGCCGCCGCCAGCGTCCGCGCTGGAGCCGCCGCATGGCGGGGTGAGGGTCCCCACACAGGGCTGGTTCCCGTTGCCGCCGATGCCCCCCGCGCCGGAAGCGCCGTTCGTGCCGTCAGAGCCGCAGCGCGGATCGGTCGACGGGTCGCCCACCGGCGGGTTCCCAGCGCCGTGCCGGCAGGGGTTCAGGCCACCGGCGCCGCCGACGGTCTGCGTACCGCCCTTGCCCGGCGTGCCGGGGTTACCGCCATCCACGAGGGCGCCGCCGTCGGCGCCGGTCAGGCCACCGCCGTCGCCGCCCGCGCCGCCGAGCGCTTGGCCCTGCCCGCCGGTGCCACCACCGCCGCCGCCCCCCGCGCCGACCAGCACCCGGT
>NZ_CAKJTM010000098.1:0-3073 GCF_917627345.1 Protofrankia sp. CiP3
TCCCGGGGAATGGTCAGTGAACGCAGGGTGAGCCGTTCGAGTCGCCGTAGCCGGTTCAGCACGGTGTTCCGATGACAGCACAGAGCGGCCGCGGCCCGCGCCGCTGAGCCGTCCGACCGTAACCAGACCGCGAACGTGTTCAGCAGCAGATCCCGGCTCACCGGATCGAGGTCCAGCACCGGTGCCAGCACAAGAACCTTCAGCTCGTGCGCGAGGTCCGGCTGGGCGGTCAGAATCGCGGCCGGGAGCTGCTCCTCCAGAATGGCGAGACCATGGGGGAGGGTCCGGGAGGCCAGTTCCGCGAGCCGGCGGGCCCGGCCGAGCGTGGCCAGCCCCGTCACCGCCATGCTCACGCCGGTCCGGAAACCGTCGTTCGTGGGCATGCGGTCGGCCAGGGACGGTACCGGCAGCGTCCCGAGCACCGCCACGCCGACCGCGCTCTCCCCGTACAGCCGCCAGATCAGCCGGGCGGTACCCGCGCGTACCGGCAGATCGACGGGGTCGATGATCGGCCCGCCCTCGGTTGGGCGCCGCACGATGACCGCGTAGCGGCCTTGCTCGGGCATGGCGAAGGATCTGGCGACCGCGGCGACGGTGCTGGCGTCGGTTGCCCCGTTGAGCAGAGCATCGAGCAGGACGTCGGCGGTCTGCGCGCGCAGCAGCTCCGTCTCGGTCGCGCGCAGGGCGGCCAGCGCCGCCGCGGCATGCTCGTCAACGATGTCCCATAGATCGTCGAGCAGCGCGGCGGCCCGGGGGAGAGGCACATCGGCCTCGACGGTCCACCGCGTCAGCGCGTTGGCGACCGCTTTGCCAGCGAGCTCGTATGCCCGCCGCACGGCCTTGCCCGACATCCCCTGCCGGCCGCAGCGCTCACCGACCCTGCGCGGCCAGTCCAGCAGCTTGTCCCTTTTATCTGTTTTATCCGCGGGGATGCGCAGCGCCGCCAGGGCGTTCTCGATGGATTTTCCGATCATCGGGGCTGGCTCCTGGGACAGGATGCTTTCGTCGCAGTACGCCGGCTCCGCGGCAGGCAGCGAGGCGGCGACAACCTCCGCAAGCTCGGGCAGGCGGGCTTTCAGCGCGTGCAGCGCGCGCTCCTGCAGCGATGCGATGTCCTCCCCGGCCGCCTCCTGGTCCCACCCAGCCGGCGTGAACACCGTCGGGGGCAACGGGTCGGTTGGCATGTATCCGCTCCTTATCGGCAGGACGCGACCACGCGCACGATCACACGTCGTCGTACGGCAGGAGAGGCTGGGACCGCTTGTGGCGCGCCGACATCCGCGGGCCTGTCGCCCCGCCGGACGGATTTATGAAGATATCGACTTCATCGGGAAAACGGCAAACCAAGCCACGCACACGCCGCGATTTTACGCGCTGTTTTTGTGCATGGTGACCCGATCCAGTCAACCAGGCGGAACCCAAAGGGCGGCGTCCGCCTGTTATGCAACCGCGTCCGCCCGCCCAGTGGGATGGTACGGAGTTCCGGGCCCCTGGAGGGCCCGCGGGGTGGTGGCGGAATCCGGCGGCGATCAGGAAGCGGCTGGACTCGGTGAACATATCCAACAGGGGATGGGGCGGGGGGCCCGGCCTCCGCGCGCCGGGGACGGCGTGACGGTGGCCGGCGGCAGCCCCGACGGGGGCATGCGGATCGAGGAGGCCAGCGCATCGAAGCATGACAGAAACAGATCCTTGTTGCAGGGCGTACTAATTATTACGGAAAGTAATTTTAAGGTGTCGTAGCGGGTATCGGTCATCGCTGAGCTGCCAGCACCTGGCGGGGTGAACGATTGATGATCTTGCCGTCGCGCAAGATCGATCTAGTTGGTGCCCGGCGTCCCAATGCCGGATTGTGTCCGCGCACAATTGGATCGACTCTCCTTGTTCTCTGGCACATCATTTGCGGGATTCGCGTGGAGCTGAATCACAGGCATTGACGTCCGATCGAGGCACATGGCATGATCTTATTTAATTTCCAGATCTAAACATTTCGGGGGGTCGGCGTGGAGCCTGCCGTTTGTTGGCCAGGTGCCTCGTTGAGTGAAATCCTTACAGCTCGTGCCCGGCAACAACCACGTCTCGCGTTTCGTTTCCTGCCGGACGGTAGTGGTGACAACGCCGTCGACTGGACCTATCAGGACCTGGCCGCACACGCCGGAGTTCTGGCCGGGAAGCTGCGGCATGACGGGCTCACCGGTCATCGGGTGGTGCTCGCGCTCGATCCGGGGCTGCATTATATTGCCGCGCTGTTCGGCATTTTCGCCGCGGGTGCGACGGCGGTGCCGTCGTTCCCGCCCACCGGGCGCCGAGCGACCGACCGCTTCCTGTCGATTATCAGGGACTGCGCACCTGATGTGGTTATCGCCGACACGCGGTTCGCGGGGCGGACGGACGCTCTCACCGCCAGGCTTCCGCCGGCCATGACCCGCCCGGTGTGGCTGTTCGTCGAGGACACGGCCGCCATGCCGCGTGGATCAACTCCACCGGGCGCGGTAGCGGGCCGCACCTTCACGGACGGTGTGGATCTTCCCGGTCTCGGTGCCGGTCCGGCGACACCCGCGCTGCTGCAGTACACCTCCGGTTCGACCGGCCAGCCCAAGGGCATCGTGCTGACCCACGCGAACCTGGTCAGCAACTGCCGGACGCTCGAAGCCAACATGGGGGCTGACCCGGAGCGGGTTGGCTGCTCGTGGCTGCCGCCCTACCATGACATGGGCCTGATGGGAACGATCATGCTGGCTCTGCACGGCGGCTGGCCACTGGTCATGCTCTCGCCAGCGCACTTCGTGCAACGGCCCTACCGGTGGCTCAAGGCGATCACCGACAATAAGGTGACCATCTCTGTCGGCCCGAACTTCGCGTTCGACCTGTGCGCTGAGACAGTCACCGACGACGAGCTGGCAACGCTGGACCTCAGCTCGCTGCGGCAGGTCTTCTGCGGCTCGGAGCCAGTTTCCCGGGCCACTCTCGATCGGTTCCGGGACCGGTTCTCCGGCCGCGGCTACCGGGAGTCCGCGCTCATTCCCTGTTACGGCATGGCTGAGGCGACTCTGTTTGTTTCGGGCCGGGCCGCGGG
>NZ_CAKJTM010000098.1:3537-16620 GCF_917627345.1 Protofrankia sp. CiP3
CCCCGCGGCTCCGGCTGATACCTCCGAGCGCCGCTACCTGCGTACCGGTGACCTCGGATTCCTGCTCGACGGCGAACTGTTCATCACCGGCCGAATCAAGGATGTGATCGTCATCGCCGGACGTAACCTCTATCCCCAGGACATCGAAAGCTCTGTGCGTGGGGCACACCCCGCACTGCGGCGTGCTGCGGCCTTCTCCGTGGACGATGACGGTGATACCGGAACCGAACGGCTCGTTATCGTCGCCGAGATCCGGGGGACAGCGCGACAGGCTGCCGCGCTGGCTGCGGAGATCCGCGACACGGTGGTAGCGGCCGTGACGGCCGACCACGGCGTCCGGCCTGCCGACGTCCAGCTCGGCCCGGTCGGTGTCATTCCCGTCACCACCAGCGGGAAGATCCGGCGCGACGCCACCCGGTCGGCGTACCGCCAGGGACTGCTGTCCACGGCCACGGCCGGCCACGGACCAGGCCGCGAGTCCATCCCGGCTGTGACGGGATGCCCGGCATGACCTCCTGCGCCGACACCGCGCCGGCCGTCCGGCCGCTGCCCGCCGGGGCTGCCGGGGCTGCCGGGGCGCGGATCATCGCTCCCGGATCAGCCGGTACCGATCCGGACACCGACGCCCTCGCACGCAGGATGGCCTACGTCACCGTCGGGCTACCGGCCCTCGGCGTGGTCGCGGCGATCGTCTTCGCCATCCGGTACGGGTTCACCTGGACCGACCTCGGACTGCTCGCCGGCATGTACCTGGTGACGGCGTTGGGGGTGGAGAGCGGCCTGCACCGTTTCTTCTCCCACCGCGCCTTCAGCGCGGGGCCGGCGCTGACCAGCTTCCTGGGGGTCGCGGGCAGCATGGCGGCGCAGGGACCGATCCTGTTCTGGGTCGCCACCCACCGGATCCATCACGCGTTCACCGACCGGGACGGCGACCCGCATTCCCCCCGCCCGATCGGCGACGGTCGCCTCGCCCGGCTGCGCGGCCTGTGGCACGGCCATGTCGGCTGGCTGTTCACGATCCGCCGGGCCAACTGGAGCAGGAACGTGCCGGACCTGCTGCGGGACCGGCTCGTCATGAGACTGAACCGGTACTATTTCGGTTGGATCGTTCTCGGCCTTGCGCTGCCGGCACTGATCGGGGGCCTTGTCGACGGCCCACGCGGCGCCGTCGGGGGGCTCCTGTGGGGCGGGCTCGCCCGGATCTTCCTGCTTGACCAGGTGACCTGGGGAGTCAACTCCCTCGGCCACACGCTGGGCCGTCGACCTAATCCGACTCGGGACAACAGCCGCAACATCTCGCTGCTCTCTCCTTTCTCCGTCGGTGGCTCCTGGCACAACAACCACCATGCCCAGCCGGCCCTGGCCCAGACCCGGCACACCCGCTGGCAGCTCGACATCGCCGGGCTGTTCATCCAGCTGCTCGATGTCACGGGTCTTGCCCGGGACGTGCGGTATCCGAAGAAATCCGGTCCGGGCGGAGATTCCGAGTAGATATCTAGGGGGACTGCCATGTCCTCGGCTACGGCCGAACCGCTCGCCGCGGGCATCGTGAAGCTCGACCCGGCCAGCCGGCGCATCAAACGGGTGACCGCGTTCACCATGATGGCGCTGCCTGGACTCGGTTGTGTCGCCGCGATCTACCTGCTGGCCAGCGGAATGTACGCGACGATCGATCTGGTGCTGTTCGCTGCGTTGTACTTCGTGCATATGGGTGGCATTACCATCGGTTTTCATCGCTATCTCGCCCACAAGACGTTCAAAACATCGCGGTTCTTCGAGGCGATCCTGCTGATCAGTGGTTCGATGGGCGGGCAGGGGCCGATCATGTACTGGGTCACCACCCATCGCCGGCATCACCGGTTCAGCGACGGACCGGGCGATCCGCATACCCCGAACCTGCATGGCGAAGGTGTCCGCAACAAGCTGCGTGGACTCTGGCACGCGCACATGCCGTGGATGCTCAGCGACGAGAGCTCCAGCTGGAGCCTGTGGGCGCCCGATATCATGCGCGACCGCCGGCTGTTCTTCTACCACCGGACCTACCAGCTCTGGATGCTGGCCGGCCTGCTCCTGCCGGCACTCATCGGGTTCGCCGCCGGCCGGACCGCCATGTCGGCGCTCACCGGCCTCGTCTTCGGTGGCCTTGCCCGGATGTTCGTGGCGAACCAGGCTGCCTGGTGCGTCGGATCGATTTCCCACATGATCGGCGGCCGGCCATTCGACAACGGTGACCGCAGCGCCAACAACTGGCCGGTGGCCCTCGTCACCTTCGGAGAGGGGCTGCAGAACAACCATCACGCGTTCCCGGGCTCCTATCGGCATGGCGTCCGCGCCTGGGAGCCAGATCTGAGCGGCTGGACGCTGGCCCTGCTCGGCAGCGTCGGCGTCGTCTGGGACCTGCGGTCTCCGGACAGAGCGACCATCGTGGCGAAACGGCAGGCAGCCGTCCTGCGCCGCGCGACACAACACGAATTGGACAGGAGCATGAAGATCCGTGTTCGGACGTAGGAAAACCAGCTCGGTACCCACCGGCCCACTGACCGAGGAGTCGATCCGGCAGTGGCTGATCGGGGAGCTCGCACGGCGGATCGACACGCCAGCCGACCAGATTGACACCCGCAAGCCGTTCGAAGCCTACGGGCTCGACTCACGGGTCGCCGTTCAGGTCTCCGGTTCACTGGAAAAGATCGTCGAAAGGCGGCTGTCGCCCGGCCTGCTCTATGAGCACCCGACCATCGACGACCTGAGCGGTTATCTGGCCACGGAGCTACGCCTCGCCGACCACTAAGTGGTCGGCGAGGGACCAGCAACTGACAGGACTGGACTGGACACCATGCCGACATACCGCTTCCCCTCGGCCCCGGACGCATACTTCGAGGACTTTCTCCAGAAGTCGGAGCGGATCAGGAACGAGCGGCTCGCCGCGGCGATCCCGAAATCCCTGATCGAACCACGGGTTGCCCGCGGGTTATTGGGCTTCGCCGTGAGCTGGACCCTTTATATCGGCGCGATCGTGAGCATGAGCTTCGCCCCGTACTGGCCGCTGTACCTGCCGCTGCTGATGGTGGCCGGGCTGGGCGGGTGGGGCCTGCACTGCATCGCCCATGACTGCGGGCACAACTCCTTCTCCCGGTCCCGCTGGTTCAACATTGCCATCGGGCATGTGTCGCTGCTGCCGCTGATCTATCCTTTCCACGCCTGGCGGCACGCGCACAACATGCACCACACCCACACCAACAACCTGGAGCTGGACACCGACTGGCGGCCCATCCCGGCCGCGCTGTACGACCGGATGCCGCGCTGGGAGAAAATGATCTATCATGGCACCCGCACCTGGGCGTTCTGGGGCGGCACCATCAACTACTGGCGGGTGTCCGGGTTCCGGCCGAGCTTCTTTCCGAAGAAGGAGATGCGCCGCGACGTCCGGCGCTCGATCCTGTTCGTCGCGGCGGTCTGTGCCGGCTACTTCCCGGTGCTCGTCTACTACACCGGGGCGACCGGCTTCCTGCTGTACTTCGTCGGCCCGTGGCTTGCCACGCACGCCTGGTTCAGCGCCACCACGCTGATGCATCACAGCTCCCGTGACGTGCCCTACCTGACGTCCGAGCACTGGACCCGCAATGCCAGCCGGCTGCTGCTCACGACGGACTACGCCTACCCACGATGGCTACTTTTCCTGACCCACAACATTTCGATCCACACCGCGCACCATGTGGCCCCGGTTGTCCCGTTCTATAACCTCACCCAGGCACAGGCCGCTTTGAAGCGCGCCTACCCGGGCATGATCCGGGAACGTGAGGTGAAGATACGGCACCTGTGGCACATCCTGCGTCGCTGCCACTTCTACGACACGGCGTCCGGCTTTTACATGGACTTCTCCCGAGCGCATGTCCCGCCCCAGGAGCGGCGGACGGTCAAGGAGCTTCCGCAGATTGTCGGGGCGGGCTCGTGACACCGGTCGCGATCCGCCGCCTCGGCTACAGCGTGTTGCGGTCGGTAGCACCCGTTCGAGCCGGGCGGCTGGCCGCCGACACCTTCAGCGACACCCGCCCGCTCGGGGTGTACCCCGACGACGTATCGCCGCTGGGTGCTCGCGGCTTCCGGGTGGACGGTGAGCCCCGGGTGCGCGGCGGCTATCTGTGGGGGGACCAGGGCCCGACTGTCCTGCTCGTCCATGGCTGGGGGGCCGACAGCAGCAGCATGCACGGGCTGATCAGACCGCTGCGGCAGCTGGGTTTCCGGGTGGCGGCGTTTGACGCCCCGGGGCACGGCGTCTCCGCCGGCTCACAGGCGACGATGACCGAGTTCACCCGGGCAACCGGGACGGTGCTGGACACCCTCGGCGGGGTGCGGGCGGTCATCGCACATTCACTGGGCTCGATCGCCGCGGTCGGCGCGCTGGCGCCACGTCCGGCGATGCCCGTCGACTGCCTCGCCTTCGTCGCCCCGGCCGCCTCGCTGGCGGGTGTCCTCGAACGGTGGTCGGCTGGTCGGCCGGACATGTCCCGGCCGGTCGTCGAGCGTATCTACGCTGAGTTGCATCGGCGTAACGGGGTGCCGGTCAGTCACTGGGACGTGGTGGGGCTGGGGCGGACGCTGGCCTGCCCGAAGCTGGTGATCCACGACCCTGGCGACCCGGTGGTCCCGTTCTCCGACGCCGAAGCCATCGCCGCGGGCCTGCGTACCGTACGTCTGGCGGTGGCCCCGGGCCACGGCCACCTCGGCATTCTCATGGCGGCCCGGGTGACGGCCGCCGTCTCGGCCTTTGTGGCCGAGCACGTTCTGCCCGAGCGCGTCCCGCCCGAGCACGTTCCAGAGAGTGAGGTGTCGGTCAGATGAAGCCGGAAACCATGGTCAGGGGCAAGGCGTGGATGTGCCTGGTCTGCGGCTGGATCTACTACGAGGACCTGGGGCTGCCCGACGAGGGCATCGCGCCGGGCACGGCCTGGGGGGACATCCCCGACTCCTGGACCTGCCCCAACTGCGGGGTCGGCAAGAACGACTTTGTCATGGCCCCACTGTGACTCTGCTGTATGCGGAACCTGCCGTTGCCAGGGCCGGGTCAGGACGTCGCCACCGGCTCGGTTTGGGAGACGAGCGCGCCGCGACCGGTTGGCGAATGCAGACCTGACCCGGCGGGCTCCCCGCAGTGCCGGCACACCAGCACCGGGTCCAGGACCTCACCGCAGGTGTGCCGCCAGCGCACCGGCGGGTCACCTGCGTTCAGGTGCTGGTCGCCCCACTTCATCAGGCTGAGCAGCACGTCGGTGAGGTTTTTCCCGGCGGGCGTCAGATGGTATTCATAACGTGGCGGATGATCGCTGTATTGTTCCCGCCGGACAATGCCGGCGGCCTCCAGCTTCCGCAGCCGTACGGTCAGGATGTCGCGCGGCGCCCCGGTACTGCGCACAATACCGTCAAACCTGCGCACACCGAGCATGAGCTCTCGGATGGCCAGCAATGTCCAACGTTCGCCAACCAGGTGCAGAGTGTCGGCGATGGAACATTCACGCGGATCCGGCCCTTTCGGCATGGATCTATTGTACGGGCCATCGACAGGGCTGTTCCCGTCATGCCCGCGACGCGACGGGGCGGGCGCCCTGCCGGCCGACGGGCCACCGCCATCCGGATGTCGGCCTTTCCTGTTATATACGGTTATAAACCATTATCATTCGTTATGATCCGGCCGGGGAGTGCCCGCGGGGGAGAAGCAGGCACGCGGCCGCACCGGCGGCGATCGTGGCCAAGGTGAGCAGCCAGCCGCTGTCGTAGGCGTGTACGGCGACCGCGACACCCTCGCCCCTGGCCGGGGCGAGTGCCGCGACGAGCATCGCGACACCGAGCACGGTGCCGAGCTGGCGGGCCATGGTGACCACCGCCGAACCGGTGGAGAAGCTCTGTGGCGGCAGCGCGGTGACGGCCGCGCTGATCAGGGTGGGCAGGGTCAGGCCCACCCCGACACCGGTGAGCAGCATGCCCGGCAGCATCCCCCGCAGATAGGTGGGGTCAGGCTCGAGCAGCAGCGCCCACCAGGCAATCCCGCAGCCGAAGAGAACACAACCGGCTGCGGCGACAAAGCCCGCACCGATCCGCCGGGCCAGCGGTCCGGCGCCGACGGCCAGTGCCGGCACCATGAGCGGTCCCGGCGCGATCGCGAGGCCGGTACGCAGTGCCGACCAGGTCCAGACCTGCTGGCACCACAGGATGATGGACAACAGCATCGCCGCGAACGCGACGGAGAACAGGAGGGCGGCCAGGGCCGCGCCCCTGAACACGGGCACCCGCAGCAGCGGCAGCGGCAGTATCGGCGCCGGGTGACGTGCCGAGCGGTACACGAACACGACGAGGAGAACCACCCCAGTCACCAGCGAGACGAGCGTCCTTCCCGAGGCCCAGCCCCAGTCCTGGCCGCGGACCAGGCAAAGGGTCAGCACGGCGATCGCCACGATGAAAACACCCGCACCGGGCAGGTCGGGGCGGGCGGCGTTCAGCCGCGCGGGGGTACGCGGCAGGATCCCCGGACCGAGGAGAAGGACGGCGAGGCCGAAGGGAAGGTTGACCAGGAAGACCCACCGCCAGTCCAGTTCGGTCAGCAGGCCACCGACGACCGGGCCGACCGCGGCGGCCAGGCCGCTGATGGCCGTCCAGGCCCGGACCGCGGAGCCCCGCCGCTGCGGCGGGGCGGCCGCGAGCAGGAGCCCCAGCGAAGCGGGGATGAGCATGGCCGCGCCCGCGGCCTGGACGGCCCGAGCGGCGACCAGCGCCCAGACGCTCGGCGCCAGCGCGCACAGCGCCGAGGCTACGGTGAAGACGCCGATACCCCACAGGTAGGCCCGCCGCGGGCTGGTGCGGTCCGCCAGGCTGCCTGCCGGTACCAGCAGCGCGGCAAAGAGCACCGCGTAGGCGTTGAGCACCCAGGACAACGAAGCCAGGGACGATCCGCCGAAGTGTGTGCCGATCCGCGGCAGCGCCACGTTGACGATGAACAGGTCGAGGTTGGACATGGCCACGCCCGCGGCGACGACGGCGAAGACCGGGCCGAGGCGCACGTGGGCCACCGAGCGGCCCGCGGCTGCGGTACCCGCGTCGCTGGGAGACGTACCGGGGGACGTACCGGGGATGGCGGCGAGCGCTACGGGGACCGGTGGGGATGCGTCGGCAGCCTCGTTGTCCTGAACGCTCACGGATCCCTCACAGGTGAGTTGGCAAACACAACTGATGTGTTGGAGGGTACGGTACCGGCGGTCAGCGTGAGAAGCGACCCCGGGAAGGCTCGGCCCCGACGTACGGGGCCAGAAAAACAAAAAACGGTCGCTCACCGTCAACATTCATGATCATCTATGCCTGGACGCCTCCGCGTCGAGGAACTGGTTGGCCTGGAGAGTGAACAGCTCGCGGTAAATGCCGGGCCGGGTCATCAGCCCGGCGTGCGTACCCTCATCGACCACCAGGCCGTCGTCGAGGACGTAGATGCGATCGGCGGTGCGGACGCTGGCGAGCCGGTGGGTGATCAGCAGAACCGTCCGCTCCCGCGCCAGCTCGCGAATCAGGTTGAACAAAGCCTGCTCGGCGCGGGCGTCGAGGGCCGCGGAGGGCTCGTCCGCAATGAGGAACGGCGCATCCCGATAGACCGCCCGCGCGCAGGCGATCCGCTGCCACTGGCCGCCGGACAGGTCGTGCCCGGCGTTGTACTGGCGCGCCAGGGACGTATCGTAACCATATGGTAACTTACCGATCACCTCGGCCGCGCCGGTCGCCTCCGCGGGGGGGATGACGCTGTCCGGCCCGTCCGTGGCCAGTCGGCCGATCCGGCCGACGGCTATGTTGAGCCGGGCCGACATCGGCCACTGTGTGTAGCTTTGCGGGATCAAACCGATATTCGACCGGACGCTGTCCGGGTCGACCTCGGCGAGAACGGTGTCATCCCAGCTCACTGTGCCGGAGTCCGGCTCGTACAGGCCTGCGAGGATCTTCGCGAGCGTGGATTTGCCGCTGCCGTTGGCGCCTACGAATGCGACGACCTCGCCCTTGTGCAGCTCGACCGTGACCCCGCGCAGCGCCGGGGTGTCGGTACGGGGGTATGCGTAGGTGACGTTGTCAGCTTTGATCACCGTTGGGTTGGCCGGCGCCAGGTGTGCCCGGGGCCGGGGCATCCGGCGGGTCGCCTCCGCGATCCAGCTCCGGTACTCGCCGAAGTAGAGGAAGTTCTCATAGGCGCTGTTGAGGCTGTTCAAAGCCGAGGACAGGGCGCCTCGGCCGTTACGGATCGCCAGCACCGCCGTGCCCCCGACGGCGAGCGGCATGATGCCCGTGTTGAGCAGCACGATCAGCGTCCCGTAGACGGCGCTCAGCGCGAGCCCTGACACGGCCTCGCCGGTCAGCCGGTACACCGCCTGCCCGCGGCCGACGCGCACCTGCTCGGCCTCGTGCTCGCGGGCCAGGGCGGTGTACTCGTCGAGCAGGAACCGGCCGAGACCGAACGAGCGGATCTCCGCGGCGCAGTCGCGTTCCGTCATGTGGTATCGCAACATGTACTGGCGCCTGACCTGGCGGATGCGACCCAGCCAGGACGCGTGCGCGAGCCTGGCGGAACGTACCGACGCCCAGCCGTCCGGCACGATCGAGATCACCAGCAGCGGTAACAGGACGGGGTGCAGCACGCCGAGGACACTGCCGGCGGCAGCGATCTGCACCCCCGAGGTAAGCACGTCGACCGCGTTGTCGACAAGTTGACGCCCGCTCGCGGCACCCCGCTCAGCGGCGTCGAGATCGTCGACGAACCCGGGGTCGTCAAAGGCCATCACGGAGGTACGGGTGGCCAGCTCGAGCAGCCGGACGAGCGAGACACGGTCGACTCGGGGACCGAAGCGGGTCCGTAGGAAATTGTTGACCATCGACAGTCCGGTCCGGACAATCCCAGCGCCGACGACGAGCGCGAGCGCGGGCAACGCCGCCATCAGCCGCCGTGGGGTCGGCCCCTCCCTGAGCAACGCGCCGAGCGCGCCGGCCACCGCAAGCAGCCCACCAGCCTCCACGATCCCGGACAGCACCCGCAGGGTGACCATGGTGATCAAGCCGGCCCGGTCGGACTCCCAGGCCAGCGACCAGGCGAGTCGGAACAGCCCTGGCAGCCGCTTGGCCATGATGAGAAAACCGGTCTGTGCCAGCGTCCGGTCGTGCTTCGACCACGGCCGGGAGGTGGCTTCGTCCTCCCGGCCATAGGTCAGGACGGGGTCACGTGCCAGCGGCGGGCTGCCGGCAGGTTCCGTGGCTGGGGCATTCGGCGGGGTGGGCGTACGCGCGGACGCGGGCTCTTCCAGGGACGGTGGAGTGTCTCGCTGGGTCAGAACAGGACTGCTGTCGGCAAGGTCTCGATCCACAGTTCCAGCCTCGATGACAGCGAGGGCACGCGTCCCGCCTTCAAAAGATCGATCTTTGTCATCCGTGGTCTCGCGCCGTGGTCTTGTGCCCGAACAAGCCGGGCCGCCGCGGCGGTCGTGCACGACCGCCGCGGCGGCTCCATAGCCTGTGCCCTACGGATCTCGCCAAAAGAGTTAAGCGTGCCTGGCAATAGGGGCGTGGATCAAGGAATGAGGCTGGGGTGCGTGCATCGCAAGGCGGAGGCGGCAGCCACCGGAGATGTTGGGTGGCGACTGACGACAACGATGCGAGGTGCGTGCCCCAGCCCCGCGACGCCGCGACGGCGTTGGTTACCTCGCGGTGGATGGGTGTGCCGGACAGCGGCAGCCCAGCCATCGTCATACAGGCTCGGCCCAGGATACTCGAATGTCGCTGTCGTTCGCATGCGGTTATCCAGCCCCAGCTGCTATCTCGATTACTTCGAGAATTACTTCGAGATTCGCTGGACCGCGGCGGAGCCGTCCGATGCGGGGCTCTTCGCGGGGACTGGCCTGTCAGCCACTCCGTCGTGCGCCGATCGGTTGTGAGCTGACTGGTTGTGCGCCGACCTGGCGGGCCTCGACCCGGCACGGGCACTGCTGCTCCGTAAACATTCACGTGGTTTCGTGATCAAGGCATGCGTATACGCCGCGTCGGCTACGGCGCGGTGGTCGGGTGCCGCAGGGACGTCAGGGTGAGGCCGCGGCGGGTGGTGTCCAGGGGGTGCCGGCCATCGCGTCGCGGAGTACGGCCATGACGTTCATCCCGTGTTTGCGGGCGGTCGCGACGTAGGTACGGAGGTCGAGGCGGTGGCGGGTGACGTCCTCCGAGGTCAACCGGCCGGAAACCTTCTGCTGGGTTTTCTGGGGCCGCAGGTCGCGTTCACTGATGTTGTTCGTCGGCCAGACTCGGGTGTCCGAGCAGAACCGCAGGACATCGTCTTCCCTGTCCCGCAGGCATTCCAGCAGGCTGCGGCCGGGCGGCTGCTTGGTCGTGGCGGCCGGGCCCTCAGCAGGGGGAACCTCGGACAAGCCGACCCGGACCGCGCCGCGGAACTCAGCCGTCAGCGGACCAGCCGCCTCGGCCGGCACCCGCGCCCGGCCGGCGTCGCGGGCCGTGTGCCAAGCCCGGACCAACCCTCGCAGCGCCCGCTGCGCCTGGCCGGGCCAGTGGCTGTCCGGGTAGACCTCGGCCACATCCTCCAGATCCCGAAGAATATGGGCCACACACAGCTGGTGGCCGCCGACCTGCGCGAAATCGGCGTGGTCATACAGGTTGTACCGGTCGTGCACGGCGGTCCCAACGAAGCCACCGAGCACCCCGAACGCCGTGAAACTGGCCAGATCCCGCCCGCCCAGGCCGAACACCACATACAGGTCGGTGGACGCCGACAGCACGTACTTCTTCGTCCCCGCCGGCCCACACCGCAGGGTGGTCTCGTCGAACCCGACCACCGGCGACCCGACCACCAGCTCCTTGATTCTCTCCACCGTGCCCGCGACCGCGGCTGCGGCCCGCGCCAGCACACCGTGCACGAACCCCGTCGATGGCGCCGCGCCGGTCACGTCCCGGACCAGCAGCGCGGCGCGTTCGACCGGCACGTGCTGGAAGACCAGCAGGTACACCACCAGCGCCAACAGGTTCGGCCCGTAGCTGGCCGGCGCGCGGGCCACCCCGCCGGGCTGCCCGGCGACGTGCTCACGCCCGCAGCCGCACCGCACCCGGTACAGGTCATGCTGGACGACCCTGACGGTGACCAGCGGCACCTCGTGGACCTGGTGCGACCGGGCCAGACCCACCTCCGCCGCACCACCCAGGTCCGCTCCGCACCCGCACGCCCCGAGCGGGTAGTGCGACACCGTCTCGTCGGGGTCCTCGGACCAGGCCAGCGACGACCCATCGGCGCCTTTACGCTTACCCCGCTTGCCTTTCTCCGCCCCCGCCGCCCGCCGCGCCGGCCCCGTGCGCCCCGGCAGGGCGTCGTCGGCCGACGGCGGCACCGACGAATTCCCGCTGTTCCGCGACAGCCGCCGCTCCAACTCCGCGACCCGGCGACGCAACTCCTCGACGATCTCGGCCTGGGAGGCGATCGTCTCCTTCTGCGCGGCGATCGTGCCGGCCTGGGCCACCAGTAGCGAGACGAGCTCCTCGCGCGACAACTCCTCGACCCCGGCCACCCACCCAGGTCACCACACCCGGACCAGGACGCACGCACCGGCACCCGCTGTTTCACACAACATCCAGACGTGTCTGGACGTCGCCTACACACAACAAGATCTACAAGGCACCTGAATGTTTACGCTGCTCCCTACCCTCTTCCAGCAGGTGAAGCTTCTTCCGGCGCGGAACAGAAGGAGCCGAACGGCCTGCGGTCGGCTGCCATCTGGCTCTGCCGCGCGGACATTTTCCTCTTTTAAAGAAATTGTGTCCGCGGTTCAGTGAACCTGTTGGCTGTGTACCAGTGCAACCTCGGGCAACAAACATGGTCGATGGCCTCCGGTTGGCCCCTCCTGCGAAAGCGAGACCTCTGGTGAGTATCTACGACGCTATCGGCGGCGCAACGGCCGTGCAGGCCACGGTCGACGAGTTCTACGTCCGGGTGATGGCCGATCCCAGTCTTGCCCCCTTCTTTGCCAATCGGGACCTGACTCGCGTCAAGGCGCATCAGCGGGCGTTCATCGCCGCGGCGATCGGTGGTCCCGAGATCTACCAGGGGCGGGACATGGCTACGGTACACGCCGTGTTCGGCGCTACCAACGCACATTTCGACGCGGTAGTGGATCATCTGGTTGCGGCATTGAAAAGCCTCGGCGTCCCGGCGGAAACCACCAGCCAGATCGGAGCTGCCCTTGCCCCGCTGCGTTCCGAGATTGTCTCGGTATCATCGTAGAACTCATGTCATAAATGACACCGCCGGAGTGATATGGCGGGCGTTGTCAGCGCAGCCTGTGCCGTGCGGCTCATTGCGGAATAAGAGCGCCTGACAATAGGAGCATGGATCAAGGAGCGGGGCTGGGGTGCGTGCATCGCGAGGCGGCGCGGGGATACGCCCTGCTGCGGGGCGTCGACCGACGAGCCGGGGTACCCGGCACGCGCCGGCGATGGATGGGGAGTGATGACGTGAGGCGCGTGCCCCAGCCCCGCGATGCCCCAACCCCGCGGTGCCGCACCCTCTGTTGTTGATCACTAAATGGTAACGGTTCTGGATGCCGGCGGTGATCGTGGTAAACGGGCCAGGGGATGCCAGTCGCACCCCCATCCGCCGGGGAGGGCTCAAGGTCAGGTGCCGACCGGCGCGACTCCGAAGAGATTCAAGATCATTTATCGCCTGTCGGCCTGACGGGGCCCTTGCGTCAGCAACGGTGCGGGCCGTGTAGAGTCTGTTTCGTTGCAGGTCCGGCAGGGCATGCACGTCCGGGTGGCGGAATGGCAGACGCGCTAGCTTGAGGTGCTAGTGCCCTCTAAGGGCGTGGGGGTTCAAGTCCCCCCTCGGACACGTACACTAGGTCCACGGATGATCTTGGTGTTACTTCAGCCAAGATGGTCTCTGTCTTGTGGTCGTACGTCAGCCGCAGGCCGAGCTGCCGGTAGACCTCGGCCTTGTCGATCGGGTCCGCGTCGTGCAGGGCCGCGAGCAGCCCACCGAGACCGTTGACTAGCTCTGTGATTTTCTGCCGGGTGAGT